>CBIHRE010000006.1:0-26108 GCA_966212385.1 uncultured Akkermansia sp.
CCGAAAGGCGAGTTTTTGAAAATGGGACCGGCGGTGTTCGGCGATGTTGTCCCAGCGAAAAGGGAGGAGCAGGTCGGCCGGAGAGACGCGGTCCAGGCCGCGAAAGCGAAGGACGCCCCATGCCGCCAGCCCCATGGCGAGGTAAGCGGCGAAAACGGGCAGCACGATCTGGGCGGCGGCACGTCCCCAGTAGGGGCGGACATCGGCGGAGTCCCGTGCGCAACGCGCGTCGCCTGCGACGAAGACGAGGTCGGGGCAGACGAAGCGGTAGCGGCGCGCGCTGTCGAAGCGTTGGCAGGCTTCGCAGCGCGTCTCGCGGGCGCGTCCCGTATCGGGCGAGGACTGGCAGGGCGAGGGGCGAAGACGCGAGGAGGCCCCTTGACGGCGCACGCGTCGGCGATGGCGGGCTTTGACCAGATTGAGCCGGACGAGTTCGGGCCAGAAGCGCAGCCAGTCCAGCGTCATGGTGCCGACAAACCTAGCCGAGCGGGTCGGCCCGTGTCACGCGAGGCGGAGGGAGGCGGGGCGGCGGCGGCGCAGAAACAGGAAAGCCCCGAGGGCGCCGCCGAGGCAGAATCCGTAGGTCGACGGCTCGGGCACGGGGCGGCCGTTGGCGTTCATGTATTCGGTGAAGCTCGTCCACGAGGCGGTGGAGGACTTGTCGATGCCGTAGGCGTCCTGGTTGATCGCGTTGTTCTGCGTCGAGGTGAAGGAGACGAAGAGCAGGAAGGAGGAGCTGTTGATGGAGGCGCCGGTCACGCCGACGGCGGCGAGCGCGGTGTTGAGCGAGCTGAGCGAGAGGGCGAAGGTCATGACCGAGTCGCTGTTCGTCTGATTGCCTTCGGCCTGGACGGTCCAGCCGGGGAAGAGGGTGGCGGCGGAGGTGCTGCTGAGCTCCTGGTAGTTGAAATTGCTCGAGGTGAGCTGGGCGATGTTGGTGACGGTGCTCGTGGAGGTGGTGCTGGGCGAAATGTTGGTGGAATTGCCGGGCAGTTGGTAGACGAGCTGGGCGTTGTTGTTTTGGAAACTCGGCCCGATGTAGATGTCGATTTTGCCGTCGAGATTCGCGTCGAGGCCGACGCGCCAGTTCACGGGGTTGGACGTGAAGTTGGAAGTGCCGGCCACGCCGGTGTTAATCTTCGCTTCGTATTGGTTGAAGATCGTGCGGAACGCGATCATCTCGGTGCCGCCGATCGTGCCGTTGGCGATGAAGAAGGAGGGGACGGAGCTGGTGCCGGTGAAGTCGGAATCATACTGGCCGGTCTGTTGGTCCGTGCTGGTGTCGTAGATATAGCCGTCGGTTGTGGAAAAGGCGTAGCCGGGCTTGGCGAGGATCGGATGCCAAACCGAGTAGGAGTAGGTGCCGTCGCCGTTCGACGTCCGGGTGGTGCTGGAAAGATCGAGAACGGCGCCGTGGGCTGCGGTGGACGCAAGGGCAAGACCGGCGGCGACGACGGAGAGGTGGCGGGAGAGGCTGCCGGCTTTCATAATAAACTTTTTACTATCGTTTGCACTGCGTGCCCCAAGCCGGCAGATGGGCTGGGCCTGAATGGAACTACCGCCGGACGAGGAATCGTGCCGGCGGACGCTTGGCGAGAGAGGGGAATGAAACGACCGCTAGGCCTGAACGGTGTTGCTGCGCAGGATTACGCTGGGAGGTTTCCTTCGGCGGGAGTCGCGCCTCAGAAGCTCATCAACGAGGAGTAGGTGGCGGAGCTGACGTTGGAGATGCGGGCGGTCTTGTCTTCGGTGGAGACGAGCTCGTCCCAGTCGTTGATGCCGAGCTTGCTGTTGTTGTCCAAGTTGGCGAGCGACTCGTCGTAGTAGAAGCCGTCGTTGCCGGTGAAGGTGAGGTCGTAGCCGATGAGCGAGCCGTAGATGAAGCCGGAGTTGCCGCCGCCCTTCGCGGAGATCTTGGCGTTGGGGGCGTCGACGACGGCACTGAGGTTGCCGTTGCCGGAGATCTTGAAGGTCTGGGGGCCCTTGGTGAGCACGTCGGCGTCGGAGCGGGTGCCGATGAGCCAGAAGTTGTTCGGCTGGCCTGGACTGGTGCCGGTGTCGGTCGTGACGGCGGGGGTCGTGGAAGACGACGAGGTCGTGGTGGTGGTGGTGCTGGCAACCGGCTTGGTGGCGCCATTGGCGATAAGGACGGTGTAGGTGGTGGGCCCGGTCGTGGTGGTGCCGGTGACGGTGCCGTTGACCGAGGTCACAGCCGTGATCTTTTGTTTGTAGCTCCAGCCAATGATGGTGTTTTTCTGCTGCCCCTTGCCGTAGACGTCGGTGATCGTGTCGATGACCGTGGTGGTGACCGTCGTGGTCGGGATGGAGGAGGCGGGCGTGTAAGTCTGGGTGGTGACTTCGTTGGCCGAGCCTTTGCCGCCGATGTCGACGTCGCCGTCCGTGTAGATCTTGAGGCTGGAGGCGGTATAGGTGGTGACGCCGGTGGCGGTGTTGGTGGTGAGCGTGCCTCCGACGTTGATGGAGCCGGAGCCGCCGCCGACGGATACGCCGCCGCTGCCGTCGACGACCAAGACGACATTCTTTCCGGGGGTGATGGAAAGCGTGGTGTTGGTGAGGCTGAGCTGGGAGGCGCGGTAGTAGTAGACCCCGTCCGCGCTGGCCGAGTCCGTGGCGCGAGGCAGCGTGGTGTTGGAGGTGATGGCGCCGAGGCTTATGTTCGTCGCGGGGGTGGTCTGGACTTCCAGATCCGTGGAGAAGTTGGTGCTGACGCTATTGGGATCTTTGACGCCGTTGGCGGTGCCGAAAGGGCCGATGTAACCATTGCTGCCGACCTTGATGGCGTCGAGGCTGTCACCGCCGACGGCCGCGGTGCCGTTGACGTTGGCCTGGCCGGCGTTGAGCGAGGCGTCGAGTTCGAGGGTGGCCAAGGGGACCTTGTCGTTCATCACGCTTGTGCTGAAAGGGACGTAGAGCGTGGCGGCGTTTTTGTCGGGGTCGGAGTTCCAGCTGGCCATCTCGACCTGGTTGCCGTTGGCGACGATGCCTTTGCGGCCGAGGCCGCCGACGCTGTAGCGGGATTTTTTGGTGAGGGTGACCTTGATCCATTTCTCGATCGGCGAGCCCTTGGGCGGGGTGACGATGGCGCGGGCGATGACGTAGGCGTTGGCGCCGCTCTTGGCGTAGACCTTGACCATGGTTTTGGCGCCGCCCTCGACATCTTCCATGGAGAAGCTCTTGCGGTAGGCGCCGGTGCCGACCGATTCCCAGCCGCTCCAGGCGTAGGAGGAGTCCTTGTTGATCTCCCAGAGCGCCTGCTCGAGGCCGGACTCGGCGATGTTCATCGCGACGCCTTGATAAAAGGTGCGGTAGGAGAGCTTGGACGCGGTGGTGGAAAGATTGAGGAAGGAGGCGAGCGAGATGGCGATGACGATGCTGAAGATCAGCGCGACGATCAGCACCGAGCCGCGGCGGCGCAGGGTGACGCGGGAGGCGGGGAAGCGGGAATTCATGATCAAAAGGGTTTGTTGCGAAGGACGTAGCGGGCGGAGACGACGTTGTTGGTGGCGTCGGCCAGGCTGCTGCGGGTGCGGATGGCGGAGAGGGAGATCTGCACCATCTTGGTGTCGTTCTTGAGGAGCGTGTCGGAGGTGACGCTGATGTCCGGATTGATGGCGGCCAGGCCGGTCGTCTCGCTGTATTTGTAGGCGGTGAAGGAGAGGGACTGGATGCCGGACACGAGGGTGACCTCGCGCCCCGTGGTCTCGTCCTTGCGGATGAGTTTGCCGTTGTTGGCGCTGCTGGAGTTGTAGGTGTAGGTGACCTTTTTGAGGTCCGGCGGAGTGAGGGTGATGCCGACGAGGGTGCCGTCGGACTTGCGGCTCCACGTGACGCTTTCGGTCATGCGGGCGTCGATGGCGAAGGTCTCGAGGGCGTTGCGCGCCTGCTTCTCCATCTCGATGTAGTTGTTCAGGAGATAGCCGCTGCGGTTGATCATCAGCACGGCGCTCAGGACGGCGACGAGGACGATGCCGCTGAGGAAGGCGGAGACCATCACCTCGATGAGGGTGAAGCCGCGGGCGCGGCCCCGGACGCGCCGCTCAGGACGAGGACTTGTTGAGCGTGTAGTAGTAGTTGTAGAGGCCATTTTTGCAGTAACGGGTGCTGCTGGTGCGCTCGTGGGTGACGCCGTCGACGCCTTTCCAGGTGATGAGGATGTCGATCTTGATGATCTGATCGCTCGATCCGGAGAGATACGAGGCGGTGCGGGTGGGGGTGAAGGTGCGCTGCATCTCCGCAAGGATGCGTTTCTCCGCCGTGGTGTTCTGCGGGAAAATGGTGGAGATATCGATTTTCGTGGGCTGGGTCGTGATCAAGGCCTGAACGCGGCTCCAGCTGAGCATGCGGATCTTCTCCATCTCGCTCTGCATGATCTGCGCGGCGAGGGTGGTCTTGCGCGCGGTGTCGAGGGCGCGGAAGCCCGATTGCATCACGAGGATGGCCGACGAGATGGCGAAGAGCATCACGACGGTGGCCGCGATCACCTCCACGAGGCTGAAGCCCGAATCCCGGCGGCGGCGGGGGCGCGCGGGGGGGCGGCGAAGCTGCGACGTATCCATGCGCCAGATACTAGCGCAGGGACCCGGGTCCCGCACAGGGGCGGAGGGCCCGGTTTTTCAGGCCTGCGGATCAGGCCTGAACGGGCCGGGGTGAAACTACTGGGTCTTCGGCGCGGATTGCACCCAGAGCGCGGCGGCCTGGGAGCGGCGCTTGACCTTCAGCTTGTCGAAGACGTTCACGAGGTAGTTCTTGACCGTGTTGTCGCTGAGGCCGAGCTGGGAGCCGATTTCCTTGTTGGTGCGGCCTTCGGCGACGAGGGCGAGCACGCGGCGCTCCTGCGAGGAGAGGAGGGAAAGGCTGTTGCCCGAGTCGCGACCGGAGCCGGTGCGGCCGGCGCGGACGAGGTCGAGGACGCGCTCGACCAAACCGGTGCCGAGGATGGATTCGCCCTTGTGGAGACTGACGATGGCCTCGATCAGGCGCTCGGGCTCGACCTCCTTCATGAGGTAGCCGTGGGCGCCGGAGACGATGGCTTGGTGGACAAAATCGTCGTTGGCGAAAGAGGTCAGCATGAGGACCCGCGCCGAGGGGAGGTCTTTCAGGATGGCGCGGCAGGCCTCGAAGCCGTCGCCGTCGGGCAGGCGGATGTCGAGAAGGACGACGTCGGGTTTGCAGGTCCGGGCCACGGACACGGCTTCGGCGACGGTGCCGGCCTCGCCCGCGATCAACAGCTCGGCCGGGCGGTGCCTGCCCGCGAGGAGGCCGCGCACTCCGCGGGGGACCAAGGCGCTGTCGTCGACGAGGTGGAGGCGGTTGCGTGGGGGATGCGTATCGGGGGGGGCCATACAGGGAGGGTGCGGGCGGGACAGGGGGAGAAAGCGCCCACAAAGCGCGGCGCGCAAGCGCGTTTCACCGGTCGACCAAGGGGAGGAGCGCGGCCCGCTCGGCGGGGCTGTCGACGCTTCGCCAGCCGGACGCGCGGAACGGGGCGTGGCGGGCGAGGCGCCCGAGGGCCAGGTCGTAATGGTAGGCGGCGTTGCCGCCGAAGACGATCTCGCGGGCGATGACGGAACCGAAAAACTCGCCGTTGCCCGTGGCGTCGAAGTTGGCCTCCGGGGCGTAGACGAGCGCGGAGAGCCCGCCGCCGCCGGAAACCTGGATGCGCTGCCGGCGCGATCCGTCCGCGGTGCTCCAAAACTGGAGGGCGGCGGGGGCGGCGTTGGTGTTCAAGATGCCGCGTCCGGCGATGAGCACGTCGCCGGCGAAATAGAGGGTGAGCCTGGAGCCTGCCGGCACGATCACGCGGGCGCTGCCCGTGATGGCGAGGGCGTCGAGCGGGTCGGTCAGCACCAGCGTGACGTCGCCGAGGATGGTGAGGGTGTCCTTGCCTCCGAGCCGCAGCGCGACGGCGCGCCAGGAGGTTTTTTTGCCCAGGGTGCCCAGCGTGGCGCCGAAGGAGCCGAGGAAAACCCCGTCCTCCGGGGCGGTGATCACGGGGAAGTCGGCGTTGAAATCATGGCCGACGCGCGAGGAGTCGATCACGCCGTCGGCGGTGCCGAAGGGCCCGATGAGGCCGGGGGATTTTAACACCGGATCGAGCCCGCTCGTGCGTAAATAACCGTAGATGCGCGCTTGGTTGAGATCGAGATCGGCCGCCTCGTCGGCTCCGGTGGCGATGCTGCCGGTGTCCGAGCGGAGGGGATCCGAATACGGGATGGACGGGGTGGCGGCGTTTTCGTCGGGGTCGGAGTCCCAGGAGTCGAAGGTCGTGTTACGCCCGCGGAAAGCGAGTTTGTCGCGGGCGACGAGACCGGCGGCGAAGAAGGAGCGGCGGCGGAGCGTGACCTCGAGGAGCTGGGTGACGGGCGCCCCGCCCGGGCTCTGGACCGATGCCAGGGCGACGAGGGTGGGGCGGGTCTGCTCGTCGGGGCCGACGGGGCTCGCGTAGACTTTCACCGATCCGCTGGTCGAGGCGGCGAGCGAGAAGCCGTCGTATTTGCGCCACGCGGCCTCGCCGGAGACCCGCCAGCCCTCCCAGGCGTCGGAGTGGCCGGCGAGCAGGCGGTTGTAGGTCCAGAGACCTTCCTCGAGGCCGGCTTCGGCGAGGTGGAAGGAGGCGCCGCGGTTGAAGGTGCGCTGGGAGAGGCGGGCGGAGCCGAGGTTGAGGCTGAGGTAGCCGCCGAGGACGAGCGCGATGAGGGCGGCGACGAGCAGGGCGACGACCAGCACCGAGCCGCGCGAGGGTCCGGCGTCGCCGGGACGCCGGCGGCGTGTAACGATCTCGTGGATACGGGCGGGACGGACGGGCATGGGGGGTCAGGCGCCGGAGCTCTTGTTGCGCAGCGAGCAGCGCGCGGACAGGGCCAGCTGGGAGGCGGAGGGGGCGCGCGCGCCGGGACGGAGGGCGCGGAGGCGGATCTCGAGCTGACGGGTTTCGAGATCGTTGGAGGCGAGGGACTCCGCCCCGGATGGGGAGGGCAGGCGGTAGCGGCGGAACTCGAAGTCGGGGGCGACGGCGCCGACCAAGGTCTCGGACGCGGCGCCGGCGGCCTGCCGCACAAAGCGGCCGGGAGCGGCGGGATCGGAGGCGGGTTCGAAGGCGTAAGTCACCTCGGCGCCGGCGGCGGCCGAGCCGGAGGGAAGGACGAGGACGAGGCGGCGTTTGTCCTGCCAGCGCACATCGGAGGCGAGACGCACGTCGTGGTTGAAGCGTTCGAGCGCGACGCGCAGCCGGGAGTTCATCTCGGCGTAGGCGGACGCGTTGAGTCCGGTGCGGCCGAGGAGCAGGAAGGTCGAGAGGACGCCGGCGAGGATGAAGGCGGACAGGCTCGCCGCGATGATCACCTCGGTGAGGGTGAACGCGGAGCGGCCCCCGCACCGGCGGGAGGGGCGAAGGAGGCCGGCGGCGGGGGGCGGCGGCGCCGTAAGCTCAGCGTGTGGTGTAGAAGTAGTCATTGAGACCGCTCCGGCTGTAGCGGGTGATGAGGCGGGCGCTGTGCGCGCGACCGTCCAAGCCTCCCCAGGAGGCGATAAGGGTGATCTCTTTCATCCCCTCCCGCAGGTCGCGGATTTGTCGCTCGCAGGTGAATCGGGAAAAATCACCCGTGGAGGGCGCATCGACTTTGGTCGCTCCGGAGGTCTGGAGGGTTTGCAACTGGCTCCAGTTGAGGAGGCGGATCCGCTCGAGTTCCGTCTGCATAAGCTGCGAGGCGGCGTCGAGTTGTCGGGCTTGGGCGATGGAGTCCAAGCTGCGTTGAAGGGTGACCAACGCGCCGCTGATCCCGAGCACGAGCACGCAGGAGGCGACCATGACCTCCACGAGCGAGAACGCGCGCCGCCCGCTCGCGCGATTCGCGGAGGGGCGGGGCGTGTGGCTCGTGAAAGCGAGGGGCATGAACAGGCCTAAGATATACCTAGGAATGCGATGGACGTCGAGAGGGTGTATCGGCTTATGAAATACGTGGTAAACCTCAGCATATCCGGGCCTAGGGTCGGGCCAAAGGTCCCGAGGCCGAGGGCGCTGGCGGTGTGACCGATGGGGGCGGATTCGTGGCGTTATCGTCTTCATCTCCTTCGTCCAAAGGAGGAAGCGGAAAAACGAAAGTAAGCCGGGTGCCATTTCCGGGCTCGGATTCGAGCGTGGCCTGGGCGCCGTGTCCGGCGGCGCGGGCGAAAAGGTTGTCCAGTCCGCGCCCGCGCTTGGCGGATGCGGGGTCGAAGCCGGAGCCGTCGTCCTGGATTTCGAGACGGGCTGCGTCGACGTTTTCAGGGGCGGCGGAGAGCCGGATCCGGACCAGTCGAGCGCGGCCATGGCGAAGGGCGTTGCTGATGGCTTCGCGCAACAAGAGCAGGAGTTCGGTGCGCAGCGCGGTGGGAAAGCGGGCGGCGACGGTCTCGTCGAGCGCGAGTTCGGCGCGCGCGGAGCCGTCGGCGTTCATCGTGGCGAAGAGGCGGTCGACGGTGTGGGCGAAGGCCTGGTCGTCGGGCGGGTCGGATTCGAGGCCCGTGATGAAGTCGCGCACCTCGCGGATGGTGTCGTTGAGCACGTCGGCCACCTGCGCGAGGTGGCGCTCGGCGGCGGTCGGGTCCTCCACGACGCGTTTGCGGGCGGCCGCGATGCCCATGCCGGCGGCGTAGATCGCCTGGATGAGGCCGTCGTGCAGGTCCCGGCCGAGGCGGGCGCGCTCCTCGAGGGTCTTTTTCAACGCTTCCTCCGCGTTGCGCCGTTCCGCGATCTCGCGGCGGAGTTGTTCGCGGTGCTCGAAGGAGGTGACGATCAGGCGGGCGACGCGCGTGAGCTCGGTCCGCGCCTGGAGCAGCGGCTGGATCGGGGCGGTGTCGTGGCGCGAGAGGCTGTCGGTGATCCAGCCGAGCGGGCGCAGAACCCATTGGTGAAGACTTACCGCGAGCGATGCGATCAGGCAGAGGCCGAAGAGGAGAAACACGCGGGTTTTCAGCCGATCCGTCTCCAGGCGGAAGGAGATGTCGGGCGCGGTCTTTCTCAGGCTGAGGGTGCGGACCGGGCGTCCATCCCAGTCGGAGAGCGGACGCTGCACCACGATCGGCGCCGGGGCGTCGAGATCGCCCGAGCTGTCCCTGAAAGACTCCGCGATGCCGGCGGCGGCGGGGGCGGCCAGACTGGCGTCGCTGTCCGTGAGGTCGCCCAAGCGCGCGAGATAGGCCTCATCCCACACTCTCGCCACGAAAAGCCAGGGCGCCGCCGGCCCGGCGAGACGCAGGGCGCGGAGCTCGAGCAAACCGGCCTCGCTTGGATGAAAGTAGGCGCGCATCCCGGTGTCCGGACGATCCAGCTCGGGGATGCGGTCGTCCGGGACGGGCAATTCGAGCCGGGGCAGGCCCTCGCGAAGCGCTTGGTGGAGGACCCGGCCGTCGGGCGCCGCGATCCAGAGGGCGTCGACGCCGTAGCGCGACAAAAGCGGATCCAGATGTTCGAGCGCCCAGCCGCGCCCCGTTTCGGGCGAGGCGGCGAAGGCGGCGAGTTTTTCCCATCCGGCGGTGTCGTCGACGAAGCGCCGCAGCGAGGAGGCGCGCAGGTCGAGCCAGTTTTCGATCAAGCGGGCGTCATCCCGACGCGCGGCGGAGATGGCCTCGGCGATTTGCCGGCGCTCAAGGGCGCGAAGGGCCACCAGACAGAAGAGAAACACCAGCAGGAGCAATCCGAGCAGGAGGGCCAGACGGAGTTTGATGCTCATGCGGGAAACGGCCTACGGGCGGCTGGGTCGGGAAATGGGGCCGAAGTTAAACGCCTCCTGCAGCCGGCTTGCCAATCCCCAAAGCGACCCGTCCGGGAAATGCGCCCTTGACTCGGGCGGCCGGCTTTGAGGTTCTGCCCGTTTTCCAAAAGCAAACCCTCGTCTCTTTTAAACCATGGCCAACACCAAATCCGCCATCAAGGCCGCCCGCAAGACCACCCGTCTCACCGCCCGTAACAAGGCGACCAAGACCAAGCTGAAGACCCTCCACAAGAAGTTCCTCACCGCCTCCCAGGGCGAGGACAAGGAAGCCGCCAAGGCCGCCGCCAAGGCCTACGCCTCCGCGATGGACAAGGCCACCAAGTCCGGCGTCGTCCACAAGAACGCCGCCTCCCGAGCCAAGGCCCAGACCGCCAAGGTCGTTTTCGCCAAGTAAGTTTCGCCCGCGGCGCTTCCTCGCCGCCCGCTTTTTTCCAGCCCCGCGCTCGTCCCGGACGACGCGGGGCCTTTTTGTTTTCACCCTCTGCGCGCGCTTGAGCCGTGGCGTGCGAGGGCTTGTGGTGAGGCGCGATGCGCGAAGCCTCCGTCCAACTGTTCCTTAGCCCCGGCGCGGAGGAAACGTGGACGCAGGTCGTGCGACCTTGGCTCGAGGCGGGCCGGGGCCGGCTGAAGCGCGGATACGTCGTCGTGCCGACTCGCGGCCAGGCCCACGGCTGGAAGCAGCGTTGCCTGAGCGAGGAGCTGCCGCTGCTGGGCGTCGAGTTTCTACCCCCTGGGCTGGCGCGTCAAAAATGGCGCGCTCTCGCGCCCGAGCCGCGTCCCGTGCTCGGCCGCGAGCTTTTGCTGCTCGGATTGCGCACCCTGATCGCGCGCCGGCTGGCACGGTTGGAGCCGGGCGATCCGCGCCGGGGATTCTGGCAAAGCCTGCAAAGCGATCCGGAACGCGCGCTCGACGACTTTGACGCGCTGCTGAAGGGCGGTTTCCGCGCCGCGGATTTCCCGGCCGAGCCTCTTCGCGAGGTGTTCACCGATCTCGAGCGTTGGGTGGCGGGGCACGGCGCGGGCTTCGCGCCGATCGAGGCGGAACAGGCCGGCCTCATGGTCCCGCCCGCCGACGCGCCGCGCATCCCGGGCCGCCTCCTCGTATGCGGCCTCGGCGCGGAGGCCTGGGGCGAGTTTTTCAACGTGGTCGCCTTCGCGCGTCGCGTGGCGGACGTGACCGTCGTGCTGCCCGAGCCGGGTTTCCGCGGCCGCGCCGACGCGGATGAAAAATGGGTCGAGCTCTGGCAAGCCGTGCTGGGCGTCGCGGCGCGGCCGCTGGAGAGCGCGGCGACGGGCGCGCTCGGAGAAGCGGATGAAACCTGCGCCTCGGTCGGCGCGCTGTGGACGCGCGAACCCGCGCTCGAGTCGACGCGACGCGCGACGGTGCTCGTCGGGCGCACGCGTGGCGACGAGATGAACTTGCTGGCCGACGCGATCGCCGAGCGCCTCGACGCCGGCGCGGAAAACATCGGGGTGATTTTTCCGCGGGCCGACGCCGCGCATCTGAGGCTCGCCTCTCTGCTGGCGGCGCGCGGCGTGCCTTTCGCCGACATGATCGAGGGCGCGGCGATGCCCGCGGCCGACGTGCAGGCGCAACGCGCCTTGATCGCGTTCTACGCCGGCGGCGCGCGAGTGGACGATCTGCTCGAGCTCTGGCCGCTCCTGCGCGCGCTCGGCGCGGGCAACGACGAGCGCGTCAACCTCACGCTCGGTCGCGTGCGGCGGGCCTGCGAGCGCTCCTTCGACGAGCTGCACACGCACGCGCTCGCGGCCCACGTGGACCTCTGGCGGGAACGCGAACCTGCGCTGGCGGAAATCGCGGGGAAGCTTCTGCCCGCCTGGCCGGAGGAGCTGACGCTGGGCGACGCGCTGAAGCGATTGGCGGACGTCTGCGAGGCGCTCGGCGTGGTGCCGCCGGAAGGCTTGGGGGTCTTGGCGAATTTCGCGAAGGAATGCGGCGACGAACTTTATCCCTCACGCGTCGTGCTGGCGGCGCTGGACGAGTTTATCCCCGCGAAAGCGCCGCCGGCGGAGGCGCCGGGCAAGGGGACTTTCGCGCGCGTCACGCTCACGACGCGCCGCCGCGCGGAGGGCCTCGCGTGGTCGCATCTGTTTCTCGCCGAGGCCAACGCGGGCGTATGGCCGGAGCGCGGCGAGCCGAGCCCCTGGTTGACCGACGAGCAGCGCGAGCAACTAAACCGCCGCGGGCGCTTTTCGCTCGGGGTGTTCACGAGCGAGCAGAAGGCGGCCTTGGAAAAAGCGGGCTACGCCCAGCTCGCCCGCGACACGCGCCGCGAGGTGGTTTTCACGGCGGCTCTTTTCGACGAGGAGAATCCCGAGCTGCCGCTCGCGCCCAACAGCTGGGTGGAGCGCGTGCTCTGGGCGGGCGGCGAGGCGGCTGCGGCGGGCGGACTGGAGGAGGCGTTCGCGCGCAAGGCCCGGCATGTTTCGTCCGCACCCGCGCCGACGCCGGGCGACGCGGAGTGGAAGGCGGTCTGGGAGGGGCGACGCGATCCGGCGCGACCTTTCGACGAGTGGTTTTTTTGCGGCGATCCGGCGGCGATCACGCCGAAGGATTGGTCGGCGCGGCGCATCGAGGCCGGCGTGCAGGATCCCGCGGTGCTGTGGTTCGAGGGAGTGCTCGGCGTGGAGCGCGTGCCGTGGGAGCCGCTGGTGCGCGCCCGCGCCCGCGCGCTCGGCCAGCTCGCGCACGCCTTGCTCGCCCGGGCCTTGGCGGGGGAGGGAGCCGACGCGGCGCATTTCGCGCCGCTGCCCGGGCGCGACGAGGCGGCGTGGCGGCTCGGCGAGGCGCTGGCCGCGAAGCGGGCGGAGTGGCCGGACGACCGTTACTGGGATTCGTTTCACGCCGAGCTGGCGCATGTCTGCGAAACGCTGCTCGGGCAGGCCTTCGATATCGCGGCGAAGATGGAGACGGACGGCGTTTTCGTGGCGGCGGAGCGCAGCCTGCCGGCGGAGGCGACCGTGGCCTGCGGCGATCGACGCATCCAAGTCCGCGGGCGCATGGACCTCGTGTTGAGCGACCGGCCGGGCTGGCGGGGCGCGGCGGTGGAGGTGCTGGATTTCAAGACCGGCGGCGACGCGAAGCTGAACGCCGCGCGCATGGCCCGTGACGGCAAGTCGCTTCAGCTGGCGCTCTACCTCGCGGCTTTGCGCTCGCTCGGGGCGGAGCGAGGGCGCGTGTGGATGGTGAAGATCGAGCCGGGCGGCACGTCCGGTCTCGCGATGGAGGATCTGGACCTGGCGCTGACGAGGCTCGGACGGATGGCGGGTTTCATCGGGACGGGACGCTACGGCGCCCTCACTCCGGACCGCGGGGAGTATCCCCCTTACGGATACGATTGGCCGCTGGCCTGCGCGCCGATCCCGGCGGCGACGCTGGCGGAAAAGTTTGCCGCGACCTTCGGCGACGAGGACGGTGAAGAGGGGGATGGGGGCGGCCGTGGCTGAGGCGGGCGACATCAGGCCGCCCTTGGCCGACCAGGCGGCGCGCGACCGTTTCCGCGACGAGTGGCATCGTAATTTCGCGGTGAGCGCCAACGCGGGCTCGGGCAAGACGACCGCGATCTCGGAGCGCCTGGCGGCGATGGCCCTCGCGCCGGAGGGGGCGCGGCTGCTCGCCAAGACCGCGGTGGTGACTTTCACGAAAAAAGCGGCGGCGCAGATCGGCCAGCGGGCGCGCGCGGTGCTGCTGCGGCGCGTGGAGGCGGCGGGCGGCCGGGATCTGGCTCCGCTCGACCACCTCGAGCGGTCGTTTTTCGGCACCATCCATAGCTTCTGCCTCAAGCTGGCGCAGACCTACGGGCAAAGCCTCGGCATCAACCTGAACCCGGAGGTCGTCACCGAGGACGGCGACGACGCGCTGTGGGAGGCGTTTCTCGAGCAGGACTCGATGCGCTTCGCCGCGTTGCCGCCGGAGCAGCTTGTGGCGTTTTTGCGGCATTCGCCGCTCGAGGGGATTTTCGCGCTGGCGCGGCAGCTCGACGACGCGACGGCGCGGCGTTTTGTGAAGCGCGTTCCCGGGCGCGCGGCGGGTCCGTCCGAAGCGGTGTTGAACGAGATCCTAGCGGTCACGTCGAAACGAAAGGATTCGCTGCCGAAGATCGCGGCGAACCAGCGCGCGGCGCGGGAGTGGCTGCGCGCGTGGCGCGAGGAGACGCGCTACCTGCCGCTGATCGAGCCCGACGGGACGGCGGGCGGGATGCCGGAGTTGTTCGATCGGTTTTTCGCGCCCTTGAAAAACTGGCTGGCGGAGGCGGGCGCGGTGCTGGCGGCCGAGCTCGCGGGGCGCTACCGCGCGTGGCGTTTCGACCGGGGCGTGCAGACTTACGCCGACCAGATCGACGCGGCGATGGCGGTGCTGCGCGACCGCGCGATCCTCGAGCGCATCCGCGCGGAAGGCTGGCGCGTGATCCTCGACGAGGCGCAGGACACCGACCCGCAGCAGTTCGCGGTGCTGGTGGAGATCACGCGGCCGGCGGGAGCGGAGCTCGGCGCGTGGCCGGGGACGCCGGGCGCGGAGGGCCCGCGAGACGGACATTTTTGCCTCGTGGGCGACGGCCAGCAGGCGATCTACGGCAGCCGGGCGGACATCCGGAATTTTCTGCGTCATACCCAGGCCTTCGAACGCGGGAACGGCGGCGAGTTGTTGAATTTCAGCGTCACGTTTCGCGCGCCGCATGCGGTGGTCGATCTGCTCAACGGCACCTTGCCGGCCGCTTTTGGCGAGGGGCGCCCGCACAATCTCGGGCTCCCGCCGGAAGCGGGCGCGCCGGCGCCGTTTTTGCAGGTGCCCTACGAGCCGCTCGTGCCGGGGCCGCGGAACGTGGCGGGGTGCGCGGTGCGGCTGCCCTTGCGCGTGCCGACGCCGGCGCCGGACGGGGTCGACGCGTGGCAGGCGGAGGAGATTCGCCAGCTCGCGGCGCATTTCAAAAAGCACGGCCCGGCGGGCGTCGGCGCGGCGGAGTGGGGCGACGTGTGCGTGATCGCGCCCCGCAACGGCTGGCTGCTGGAGGCGCGCAAGGGCTTCGAGGCGGCGGGGCTGAAGGTGGCGCTGCAGACTCGGCGCAATCGCAACGGGGACAACCCGGCCTACGCGTGGCTCGCGGGCTTGCTCGCCGTGGTGTGCGATCCGGACAACGCGTTCGAGTGGACGGGCGTGTTGCGGGAGGTTTTCGGCGTGAGCGACGCCTTGTTGGCGGCGGAGTTGCGCGGGCGCGGCCAGGAGGGCTTCGCGTGGGCCGAGCCCGCGGCGCATCGCGGGGAGAACGCGGAGCCGCTGCGCGCGGCGTTGGAGACCTTGCGGCCCTTCGTGCTGAAGGCGCGCGACGAGGGCGTGATGCTGGGACGTTTCGTGACGGATCTGGTCGCGGCCGCGCGTCTGGAGGCGAAGGCCTGGCAGGTCGATCCGGGCGGCGGAGTGGCGGGAGAACTGGAGCGTTTGATGGCCGAGGCGACCGAGCTCGGGCTCGAGGGCGCCGGTCCGGCGGAGTGGCGCGCGTCGCTCGTCGCGGGAATCGATCGCGGGCGGCCGGCGGGCAAGCCGACGCGTGATGCGATCAACCTGCTGACCTCGCACTCGTCGAAGGGCTTGGAGTGGCCGGTGGTGGTCGCGCTCGGGCTGTGGCGTGATTTGCGGCCGGTCGCGGCGCGCGGGCTGCGTTTGATCCCGGACGCGGGCGGCGAGCCGCGGGTGTTTTTCGACGCGGCGAGCGTGCCGGATGAAACAAAGGATGCGCGCGAGCGGGAGCGGCTGCGGGAGTTGACGCGCCTGCTTTACGTGACCCTGACCCGCCCGCGACAGGCCTTGGTGTTGCCATGGGCGGACGGTTTCGGGGGCAAGCCGAAGGCGGGAAGTTTCGCGGAGCTTTGGGGCGTCGGTTGGGAAGGCGTGCCGGAGTGGAGCGAGGCGAGTTTGCTCATCGACTCGGGAGAGGCGGCGGAGGCCGACGGTGTCGCGATGAGCGATGCCCGGAAGGACTCGCGGAAGACGAGTGCCAAGGGCGGCGAGGTGATGGAGCAGCTGGCCTTTCCATCCGAATCGATGCGCACACCGGCGTCGGCGATGCCGAGGCGGATGCCGACGCGGCTATTGCCGCATCAACTGGCGCACAAGCCGGACGCGGTGCGCAGCGCGCGACATGAAGCGACGGTGGACGAACCGCTCGGTATCTCGGCGCGCGGCGAGGAGGCGGTGGACTACGGTCTGTGGTGGCACGAGACGCTGGAATTTTTCCCGTGGTGCGCGGCCGCGCCCGAGGGTGAAGCGCACCGCAAGCGCCGCCACCCCGTGGCGGACGCCATCGGCGTCGGAGAGCGCGCGGCGCGCGAGTGGCACGCGTGGTTGCAATCGGAGACGCGGGGCGAACTGGAGGATGTTCGCTGGGTCCGCGAGGCCGAGCTGGCGGTGTTCGCGCCGCTGCAGGCGGACGCTTGGATGGATGGCGTCATGGATCTTGTTTTGCATGACGAGCACGCGAACGAGGTCTGGGTTTTGGATTGGAAAACCAATCGCCGACGGAACGCGGAGAGCGACGCGGAGTTGCTCGGCCGTCTGCGCGAGGAGTATGCGCCGCAGTTGGACGCGTATGCGACGAGCTTGCGCCAAGCGTTTCCCGGGGCGCGAGTTCGCGCTTGGCTGTATGCCACGGCGGCGGGTGCGCGGATCGAGATCCAAGCAAGTTCAAGGTCGCCCATCGTGGCCTGAACGGGAGATTGGGCTTTACAGCGGCGAGCCAAGGCTGTTTTCCAGACGGTTTTCTCTAAACAAACCTAATCCCGCACTCTCATGGGCAACCTCAAAAAGAAGCGCCGTCTCCAGATGAACAAGCATAAGCGCAAGAAGCGCTTGAAGGCTAATCGTCACAAGAAGCGCACCTGGCAGAAGTAAGCGGCCATTAGGCGCTTCCGCCGAAATTCGGCGTGGATTTTCGTCGCCGTCCCCGTATTTTGGGGGCGGCTTTTTTACGCCTCCATGATGGGGGAGCATCTGTAAAATGTCTTGTCACTCCCCGGGGTGGAGCGAAGGGTTTGCGCCCTCCGCATGACGTCCGCCTTCGCTACCTTCGCGCCCGGTCGCGGCCTTTTTTAGCCATGTTCTTCGCCGCGAAAACCAAGGGATTTGTGCTCGACCGTGGTGAGCAAACCACGCTGCTGGCAAGAGTTTCGTCACTTCAGGCTCCGCTTGTAATAGAGGAGATCCGGGAGTGCCCGACCAACGATGAGGCGGCGTTCGGCGAGATTTTGGCCGGCTTGCTGCCGAAAAAAGGTTCAGGCTATTCCCACACCCATTGCGGCATCAGCCCGGCGACGCGGTTCATCCGACGCGCGACCTTGGATCTGAAACGGGTCAAGGAGGCGGATTATCTTTCCGAGGTGGTCAACACCCAGTTCCGCGTGGATGCGGCGCAGAACGCGATCTCGGTGCTCAACGCTTTCGACGGACTCGACTACGACGCGACGAAGGGCGGCGCGAACAAGGAAGTGTTGTTCTGCGGCCTGCCCTCGGCCGAGGTGGCGCGGGCGCAGTCCGAGCTTCTCCGGCAGAACCTGTTTCCCGCCAGACTCGAGTTGTCGAGCATGGCGGCCTTGGGCGCGATCATCGACTACCTCAAGTTCACCGACTCCTCGAAGCCCACCTTGGTCCTCGAGCTCGGCGCGGAGCAGACGCAGTCCTATATCGTCAGCGCGCGCGGCGTCGAGGCGACCCGTCCGATCGCGGTCGGCTTGGACGCGATGGTGCCGGTGGTGCAGAAAGAGCTCGGCTTGAAGGACGAGGAATCCGCTAGAAAGCTGTTCTTCTCCAACACCTTTGATTTCACCGGCATGGGCGCATCCTTGTGCAAGCGCCTGCTGAAGGAGCTTCAATCCTCGATGGGTTTCTACGAGGTCCAGACGGGCCAGTCCATCAGCCAGCTGGTTTGCCCGGTGCTCGCCGCCAAGCTTTCTTGGCTGGAGGCGGTGATCGCGTCCCAAGTGGGCGTCTCCGTGCTGCAGCCGGATTTCTTGCCTTGGCTGGGCGCGCGGCAGATCACGCTCGGCGAATCCGTCCCCGTCGCGTCGCTCGACGCCCGCAAATTCGCCCTTTTGGGCCTCGTCGTGCAGTTCAACAATCCCGCTCCCGATGCTGTCGCTGCTCAATAAATCCGGAGGAGACAAAGCCGCCCTCCAATCCATTCCGTGGAGGCCGGATTTCCGGGATCTGTCCCAGTTGCCGGACACGAAGACGGTCCGGACGACCTTTTTCATCAACGTGATCGCCATCGCCATCACGGGCGCCTTCGCGATCTACGTGGCGAATCGCGAGTGGGAGGTGATCGGCCTCCAAGGTTCCTTGGCCGACGTGGAGAACCGGATCACGGCGGCGACTCCTCCGAGTCAAAAGGCGCAGGCGACCTACAAGCAGTTTCAGGCCGAGGAGGCGAAATTCAAAGAGGCCTACGCCTTCGTCAGCGACACCTTCCGCTTGCAGAATTTTCTCATGCATCTGGGTGCGATCCTCCCTGTGGACGTGACCGTGCGCCGGGTCGATTTTCGCGGCCCGGGCCAGACCTTGGTGCTCACGGGCGGGGTCAAGGGGCTTGATGCGGCGGCGAGCGATGTCGCGTCGAACTTCGTCAAGCAACTGCAGACCGATCCCGTGTTCGCGGAGCATTTCGGATCCGTCACGTTGACCAATCTCGGCCGCAACGCGGAGGAGGGCAGCCTCAACCTCGAGCTGGTGTTCGCGTTCAAAAAGCCGGATGCAAAAGGAGGCGCGAAGAAATGAGCATTGAAACGAAAGACATCGTGGCCGCGTTCAAGCGGCGCCCCGTTTTGTTCGTCTGCGGCGCGGTCATGCTCGGGCTGGCGATGGCGACCTATTTCAGGCTCGGTGTAGGCGACGAGCTGCGCACCAAGCTCGAGGAGCGGGAGAAAGTGCTGACGCGGCTTACCAACAACGCGAAGTTCTCCGCGCAGCTTGACGCCCAGCTCGAGACCTTGCGCAAGGCGAACGCCAAGATCTCTGACGGTGCGCTTCGCGTCAGCGAACTCGCGCGCAACCAGCAGTTCTTTTTCCGCATCGAGGCCGACACCGGCGTGAAGTTGCTCGATCTCCGTCAACTCACGCCTGCGGCGCCGCCCAAGGGCGCCGCCCCGACCTATGTCGCCATCCCGTTCAGCCTGACGATCAAGGGCGACTACGAACAGATCGTTCAATTCCTCCAAAGGCTTGATCGCGAGCCGACCCTCGCCCGCGTCACGGGCGGCGCCATCGCCCGTCCGGCGGAGGGATCCCAGACTCTCAGTTTCAGCGTCGAACTTCTCGGTTTCCGCTCATGAACCATCGCAGTCTCATCCGTCTGCTCTCGCTGCTGGGCGCCTTGAGCGCGATAGCATCCGCGGCCTGGGCGCAAGCCGACATCGCGGCCCCGAAGCTTCGAGAGCAGATCGTCGCCGATGCCGTCCGCATCACCGAAATGCGCACCAGCGCGGCCCCGCTGCCCGCTCCTCTGCCCAATCCTTTCATCCCCAAGGAAAGCCCCGCCGAGCCGGAGCAGAACACCACGGCGCCGACCGTCGCTCCGACTCCGTCGCTTGCCGGGGCCGAACTGCTCGCCACCCTGGCCGCACGAATTCCCGCGACGGGCACTGTCAGTCTGGGCGGCGAACCGATTCTTCTTCTGGGTCAAAAAAGACTCAAAGTAGGTGACACCGTCACGATTAGTTTTGAGGGGCAGAGCTACGAGCTCTCAATCGCGGCCGTCACCTCGACATCGTTCACGGTCAAACGCGGCGAGAACATACATACCCGTCCCGTTCGCATATCCGCCGTTTCGACCAACACCCCCACCAACCGTCCATGAATCCAAACACTCGTCGTCGACTCGCGCTGCTCAGTATTCTGCTTACACCGCTCCTCGCCGTCGCCCAGACGGAATCGACCGCCCCCGCCGCCACCACACCCTCGGCCGATGTGCCGTCGCCCGCTCCATCCGAGCCCGCGCCGGCGGCCTCCGCCGAGGCGCAACCCGCCGCCGCTCCCGCGGCCGAACTCACCTCGCTTCCCGCTTCGACGCCGGCTCCGGCGGTCGAACAGCCGGCGGCTCCCGTCGCGACGCCGGCCAAGGACACGCTCTCCGTCGATTTTCCCGACGAGGATATCCGCAACATCCTTCGCAACGTCGCCGATCTCTTCGAGCTCAACATCGTGATGCCCGACACGCTTCAAGGGCGCACCTCGATCAAGCTTCGCGACGTCACGTGGCGACAGATTTTCAAGGTCGTCCTCGCGCCTGTGGGCTACTCCTTCGTCGAGGAGGGCAACATCATCAAGATCGTCACCAACGAGAGCCTAGCCCAGGAGCCGCTCAGCACCGATGTATTCATTCTCAACTACGCGCGGGCCGAGGAAATCCAGGGCGCGGTCAAGACCTTGGTGGTCTCGCAGGGCGGACAGGTGCAGGTCGACAAGCGGATCAACGCGCTTATCATCTCGGAGCGCCCCTCCATCCTGGCTCGCATCACCCCGGTGCTGAAGAGCCTCGATAAGGCCACCGATCAGGTGATGATCGAGTCGAAGTTCGTCGAGGTGAACGACACCAACGTCAAAAATCTCGGCGTAAACTGGGCTTCGCTTAACAGCTATCAAGTGGGCGCGTCCCCGACCGATCTTCTGCTCAAGAACAGCAATTCCAACGTGGGTATCAACACCGGCGGCGCGGTTCCGGGAGTGGTGGCCGGTCCTCCCACCAATCCCAACGCCCCCGCCCCCGTCCCCGCCGGCGTCACCGGAACCGCTTTCGGCGCCGTTCTCAGCGCGCCGCAGTTCAACGTCGCCCTCCGCGCGCTCCAGACAACGAGCGACAGCCGCGTCGTTTCCAATCCGACGATCGTCACGCTGAACAACACCTCGGCCGAGATCAACGTGGGCGAGGAGTATCCGATTCCGAACTACACCTATAACGCCGAGCAGGGTCGCTTCGAGGTCAGCGGCTTCGAATACAAGCCGATCGGCGTCCTCCTGCGCGTCACCCCGCAGGTGAACGCCCAGGGCTTTGTTCGCCTCACCCTCGAGCCCGAGATCAGCGTGCGCGGAGATCCGGTCACCTTCGGCGGCGCCAGCGGCGCGGAGATTCCTATCATCCGCACGCGCAAGACCAAAACCCAGGTCTCCATGAAGGACGGCCACACCCTCGCGATCGGCGGCTTGATCGATTCCACCTCCCAGAAGGGCGAAAGCAAGGTGCCCGTGCTCGGCAACATCCCCGGCCTTGGCCGTCTGTTCCGCAGCAACACCACCGACTCCTCCAAGCGCAATCTCCTCATCTTTATCACCTCCAAGGTGGTCAGCGCCGAGAATGCGCCGGTGCAGGATATCTTCAGCCCCGCCCAGGTGAAGGACGCCGGTCTGCGCGAAAGCGATCTCCCCGGCCGTCGTTCCAGCGAGAATCCTTTCCTGCCGGAGCCCATGCCCGAGGCGGAGGGTAAGAAGTAAGCGACCCTTCCCGCGTTTCTTTGGCCACCGCTCTTTCGGGCGGTGGCTTTTTTGTGCTCGTTGGATAGGTTGCGCGCGAGCCATGCGCCGTAAGACGCTGACCGGTCTCCCGCTGTGCGTTTAGATCCATGAAGACCCGCACGTAGATGCTCGGCTTCGTGTTCCTAGCCCCGTCGGGGTGTCACTAGATGCCCGTCAGAAAGCCCTGCGCCGCTTTTATCACGATGACGCCGGCATTCTTCGCAAGATGCCCGGCGAAGCAGGGCAGAAGCGACCGCCGTGGATTCCAGGCGGCGAAACGGCAGGCGTAGAACCAGAGGGAAATGGCGAATACCGCCACGAAGCTGAAACAGCCTTTTTTCGTCAATGTGAGGGAAAAGCCGTCGTCCCATTTCCAGAGAAAGGGATGGATGAGGGCGAAAAGGAGCGAGGCCCCGACGGTGCCGCCGACGAGCGCGGTGCGCCCGCGCTTGGCGATCCAATCGCCGACGTAGCCTCGGAAAATGATCTCCTCCACGATGGCCGCGATCAGCGTGTAGAGCGCGAAAAGCGCGCTCATCTTTGATTGCTCCTCGCTCAGACCCAGGGCGATTTCGCCCCAAGTCTCCGCGCCGAGGATGAAAATCGCCCCGCCGGCCGCTATCAGACAGGCGCGGAGCGATGCCGGCGTCGCTCCGGGAAGGCATTGTTCCGGCTCCCGGCTACCGTTGACGACCGCGCGCAGATCTCCTCGCCACAGCCACGCGAAGTATCCGCCCATCACGAGCATCAGGATCAGCAGCACGGGGTTCTCTTCCATGCCGCAGCCTTTGGCGGAGCGGTCCTCGGCGGCAATGCGCGACTTTCCCGGCGCCGCCGCTCTTCGGCGGCCGGGTTGGTCGGATTACGGATGACCGGAGTTTTTCGATTAACGTGCCTACCTGCCTGCTTGCCCCTGGTGCGATTTCAGGCCGCTCGCGTTGGTTTTGGCCCGACGACGAATTCAACGCACGAGGCGCAGATCAGGGCCGAGCGTGATTTTTTGGCCTGCGGCGAGGGTGAGAGGCGCGGAGCGATCACCGAGGCGCAGGGTGGCGGGGCGTCCAAGCGCGGAGCGGACGACTACGGTTTCGAGCGCATGTCCTTTCCACGCGATATCGAGCTCGAACCCGTCGCGCGCGCGCAGGCCTTTGACGCTTCCCTCCGGCCAAGCCTTGGGCAAGGCCGGTAGCAGGTCGATAAGGACGGAGCCCTTGCCGGAAAATTGGTGGCTTTGCAGAAGCATTTCCACAACGCCGGCAGGCGCGCCGAAATTGCCGTCGATCTGGAATGGGCCGCAGAGGTCGAAAAGATTGGGCAGGGTCCGTTTGGCGAGAAGCAGGCTGAATTGACGATAGGCCATCTCGCCATCCCCGGCGCGGGCCCAGAGCGGGATGCGCCAAGCGTAGCTCCAACCAGTGGAGCCGTCGCCGCGCCACTCGAGAAGGAGCTTCGCGGCAGCAAAGAGCTTGGGATCGGCGGGCGTGATGTCGGCTCCCGGATATAAAGCCCAGAGGGGCGACATGTGGCGGTGGGCGTTGCCGGGCTGATCGATGTCGGCGATCCATTCCTGGAGCTGCCCGTGTTTGCCGATTTGGTTGGGCGGAAGCTTCGGCAGCAGGCCCTCGAGCTCGGCGGCAAACTCGGCGTCTTGGTGCAGTTCTCGCGCGGCGGCGATCGTGGAGGTCCAGAGAAACCGGATGAGCTGGTTGTCCATCGTGGGGCCCGCGGTGGTCGAGCCCTGTTCGGGGGAGTGGGACGGTGCGGTGAGGAGCCAGCCGGTCTTTTGGTCGCGAACGAGGTAGTCGACGAAGAAGAGCGAGGCTTCGCGCATGGCGGGGTAGGCGCGCTTGGCGAGGAAGTCGCGATCTCGGGTGAAGAGCCAGCGTTCCCAGAGGTGGTGGCAAAGCCAGGCGCCGCCGGTGGGCCACAGTCCGTCGATGTTGTTGATCGGGGCGGTGCCGCGCCAGAGGTCGAAGTTGTGGTGCAGCACCCATCCGCGGCTGCGATAGAGCTGCTCTGCGGTGCGGGCGCCGCTGACGCGGAGGTCGTCGACGGCGTCGAAGAAGGGTTCGTGGCACTCGCCGAGACCGGTGAGCTCGGCGATCCCGTAGTTCATCTCGAAATTGATGTTCGTCGTGTATTTTCCCTCCCAAGGCGGATCGAGGAGCTCGTTCCACACGCCTTGGAGATTGGCGGGCTGGCCGCCGGGGCGACTGCAGGCGATGAGAAGATAGCGGCCGTAGTTGAAGTGAAGGGCGGCGAGCGCCGGGTCGCCGTCGACGTTGCCGGCCTTGCGCACGCGGCGGACACGCTCGTCGGTGGGCAGGGAGGACGCCTCGGTCTTCTCAAGTTCCAGGCCGGCGCGGCGATAAAGGGCCCGATGATCCGCGATATGCCTTTCGCGGAGCGCGGCGTAGTCGCGGGACCCCAGCGCGGCGAGATAGGCCGCGCATCGTGCGTCAGGATTTCCGGAGATGTCCTCCCAGCTTTTGAAATTGGTCGCGGCGACGAGGAGCAGAGTGGCCGAGTCGGCGCCTTCGACGACGAGCTCGGTCCCGTCCACGCCGAGGGAGCCGCCTTCGGCGGAGACTTTCAGCCGAGAGGCGAAACGCATGCCGTCGGCCTGCACCTGGCCGTCGAGGGAGATGAGGCCGGCGCCGCCGGGGGGCGTGGCCGCGGTGGAACGCGAATCCTTGTGCGGTGAATCCAGACGAACGGCGAAGCTTAGCTTGCCCGGCCGGCTGGCCCCCAGGCGGACCGCGATGACGTTTTCAGGATAGCTGGCGATGACCTCCCTGGTGTAGGTGACGCCGTTCACGTCGTAGCGCGTCGCGGCCACGGCGCTGTCGAGGTCGAGCTCGCGCTGGTAGTGGACCGCGGCCTCGTGTCCCGGGAAGAAAAGCCGGATGTCACCAAAAGCTTGATACGCCTTTTGCCGGACCGGGTCGCTCAGCATCTTGGCGCGGGCGAGATTCTGAGCCTCGGTCACCTTGCCTTCGGCAAGAAGGGCGCGGACCTGCGGGACGACGTCCGCCGAGCCGGCGCGGACGTAGTTATGGGGCTTACCGGTCCAGAGCGTGTCTTCGTTGAACTGGATGCGCTCTTGCGCGGTCCCCCCGAAAACCATGGCGCCGAGGCGACCGGAGCCGACCGGAAGAGCTTCCTCCCATTTGGCGGCGGGACGCTCATACCAGAGGCGGGACGCGGCGTCGGCCTGGGCTTCGACGGCGTTGCGGGCGTTTTTGGCGGGGCTGGTCGCGGAGACGGACGCGGCCGCCTTGGCTGAAGCAGGCGGAGTCTGCGCGCGCGTCGCGGGAGGAGCGATGGCGCAGGCGGCGAGGGCGAAGCTGAAGAGGAGGCGGGGCAGGCGCATTGGGGGTGGATTTGGGGATGCAGGAAATCAAGGCGCGCGCCATCGTGGCTGCGCTCTTCGGTCTGCTCGAACTGCACGAACGCCTCGCCGGAAAAGGCGAGGCGGAACAGGATCAACGCGCCGTCCCGGAGGACGCGCGAGGCGGGGAACCTCGGATCAGCGCGCCGCGGCGGGGGGCGTCGAGCGAGGATCGAGGTTGTTCTTGAGGTCGGTCCAGTCGGTCTTCGGGGCGCGCGGATCGAGTCCGTTGATGAAGTCCTCGATGTTGGAGTAGCCGTCGCCATTGAGATCGGCGGTGGCGTCGGCGGCGTTCTTCGGGTCGAGGCCGTGGGCGGTTTCCCATGCGTCGGGCAAGCCATCGCCATCGGTGTCCTTGTAAGGCTCACCCTTGTATTCGGGATAGCCGCCGACCTGCGCGGGGTTGGTGATAAAGCCCTTTGTGACGCCCTCCTCGAGCTCTTTCACCCAGTTGTCGGCGTAGCCGACGGCGGATGCGCGGGCGGAATCCTCGGCGGATGCGCGGGCTTCGCCGACCTTGCCGGTGCGGACCATTCCGATCACGCGCGTATCCACCGCGTCACGACGGGGAAGCGTGGCGCCGGAGCCGGCGAGGACGCGCGCGTAGGCGTCGACCGCGCTCTGGATGGTGATGGGCGCATGGGCGAAGGGGGCGTCGGCACGGATCTTTGCGAGGATCTCGGGCAGGCGGGGTTTGTCCTTCACGTCGGGCTGGATGCCGCCGTCCCAGTTGTCTTTGGTGACGCGCTCGTTGCCCTCGATGACGTTGCCGGCGACGTAGGCTTTGCCGAAGTTGTCCACCACGGTCTTGGAGCGTTCGGACTCGGGTTTGAGGATCCGGAAGGACACGTCGCCTTCCGGCGTGCCGGGGCCAGGTTTGAAGTAGTTGTTGAGGATCGTGTAGAAGCTGCGGTGGTCGCCGCCGTCGATGGTGCGGTGGCGCCAGTTGAAGATCACGTTGTTCACGAAGGTGAAGTCGTGGATCATGCCGACGCTGGGGTTGCGACCGGTGTTGCAGGCCCAGAGGTTGTGATGGAAGGTGCTGTTGGCGCCGCCGATGGTCGAGCCGAAGGCGTGGTGGTAGGTGTTGAGGCCTTCGGAGAAAATGGAGTTCTGGATGGTGATGTTGACCGTCGGGAGCTTGTGCGCGGGCGTTTTGGAGTCGTCGTCGTGGTCATACATGTGGCGATACATCGACATGTTTTCGTCCAAGCCCCAAGAGGCGGAGACATGATCGATCATGATGTTACCGACAGGATTGCCGCCGATGGAATCGTTTCGCTCCGTCGCGTCCAAGGCGCCGCGGCGAAAGCGCATGTGGCGGATGATGACGTCGTGCGTCTCGAGCTCCACGGTGTTGCCGGCGATGCAAACGCCGTCCCCGGGCGCGGTGGCGCCGGATATGGTTATGTAGGGGGCGCGGATGACG
>CBIHRE010000007.1:0-25205 GCA_966212385.1 uncultured Akkermansia sp.
GGTCGCCTTCGGCGGATTCACCCTCTCTCGGCTTCACGGGGCTAGACATACAAGAGCGCAAAGATGGGAGGCCGAAGCAGGCGTTTCTTTTGCGGCTATGGAGTTCGTCGTCTTGTCCGGCGGAGAAACCCGGGGGCTTGTCGGAACGGGAGGCGGACATGTCGCGACCAGCGGAAGCTTTGTCGGCATTGGCGGAAGCTTCGTCGGAAGTAGCGGAAGGCTTGTTGGAGTTGGCGGAAGCTCTGTCAGAAGTAGCGGAAGCTCTGTCGGAGGTAGCGGGAGCCTTGTCGGAATAGCCCGAGGTCTTCTCGGAAGTGTCCGAAGCCGTGTCGGGATTGGCTGGGACCTTGTCGGAACAAGCGGGAAGCATGTCGGAACAGCCCGGAGGGCTGTCGGAATTAGCGGAAACGTTGTCGGAATGGCCGAAGTGTAAAAACCACGCTGCGGCAGCGAGATAATGCATGCCGCTGCCTGCTTTGGCATTTTCTGTGCTTAATGACTAGGTGTGAACACTGAGCGTATACCACTTACTTTCACCGCTTCCACGGAGCGGGGAGAGCGAGGCCCGGCAGACGCGCAGCTACCCGTCCGTTCTAACCCAAAGACCCACCAAAAAACATCCTCACCCTTATGACAGACCAGCCTTCAACGCCCGCCCCCGGCGACGAGCCGGAGATCGGCAAGAAATCTAAACAACCGAGATCGGAAGTCCGAAAGGAGTTCCTCGACGAGATCACCTTGGCGAACGAGATCGTGACCGCGGCCGAAAAGCCGGCCTATGCCGCCGCCCTGCTGGAGGGCGGCGTCGACGCGGCGGCGGTGGCCGCGCTGAAGACCTTGATCGGCAAGGCGCGCGACCTGGCCAAAGACACCGGCGGCAAGAAGACCGCGAAGAAGACCGCCACGCTCGGCGAGACCAAGTTGAAGAAAGCGCTCGTGCTGCAGATCGGCCGGGTGCAGTCCCTCGCCATCGGCAAATACGAGCGCGGCGACCCGAAGCGCGACGACTACTACATCGGCAAGAAGATCGACAACAGCCGGGCGCAGCTCGAGCAGGCCGCGCTCAATGTGCTAAACCGGGCCACGGCCGACACGAAATTGAAAGCGCCGGCGGCGCTGCTGGCCAAGCTGGCGGCGGCGAACGCTGCCTACCTCGGCGCGCAGGGCGAGCAGACGGACAAGAGCACCGATGCCACGACCACGCGAGAGAGCTTGGAGGCGATCATCAAGGAAGTGGAAACGGCGCGCCGCGACATCCAATCCGTGGCCGACGCCACCTGGCCGGCCCTGGAAAAAGTCCACGGCCCGATCCGCAAGGAGTTCAAGATCCCGCTCAATCGCCGCCTGTTCTGAGCGTGGCCCGGACCAGTCGTTCGAGTCGGCCACAAAAGGCGCACGAAGCGCAAAGCCGAGCCGATCACCAGTCCTACACCTGAGATCACGGCCGGTTCGCTCTTCGCGGCGCGCCGGCCGTTTTTGTTTCTGTGAAATGGATTATTTTAGTCGTGGCTGGCGTGGATAGCCGGCGAGGGCTCGCGCCGAGTTCTTCCCAAGACGATTACCCGCCGGCGACGAGCTGCGCTATTTCTGTCGTGAGGTTGTGCCGGGCCTGGGCTTCGTAGAGCCGCTGAAACGGAGGCGTCAGGAATAGTTTTGAACGCTTGAGGAAATGCCGGAGCACCTCGGCGCGCTTGTGGCGATACTCGGGTTCGGGCACCCAGGCATATTCCTGCCGGATTGCTTGGGCATAGCGTGAATAGTCGGCGGGCGGGGCTCCCAGAACCGACAGATCCAGATCCAGCAACAAGGCATTATCGGCCGAGCCATCGGACTCATGCGTGCGAGTGGCGAGGATGAGTTGTTCGATGCGGTCGATCTCGGGAGCGGAGACCTTCGCACGCATAAGAAAGTCACGGGCCAATGCGGCGCTGCGAAGTTCATTATCGGCCGCGCGCGGATCGTAAACCGCATCATGAAACCACAGGGCGGCTTCAAGCACGGGCGCGTTCACCGCCAAAGCGCAATGGCGATCGAGGCCAGCCAGGCAGTGAGCGAGATGATCGAGCGTGTGGTAATGCCGCTGCGGCTCCGCCCAGCGTTCCAACAGATCTTGGGCGACTGGTTCCGGGTCTCCCACCGCAGCCAATTCGAGCCAGACTTGGGTGAAGCGTTGAACCCACGAAGTCATGACGCCCTGATTCCGTCGGGTTGATCTTGGCCCTGGCCAACCCGCGCCAAGGCGTCGCGGATGGCTCGCAGATAATTTGGGTGCCAGAGCTCGTGGTCGGCATCGGGCACGACGGTGAAGGTATGACGCCGATAGAAATCGCGCACCGCGATCGCGCGGCGGTGCATTTGCGCGTCCTCTCGCGCGCCCACGAGAATGTCGGCCGGCGTATCGGCGTTTCCCTCCCGGTAGGAGATCATCCAGCGCTCGGGTTCGTCGTCGTCCTCGAGGAAAAACGGCGAGATCGAACCGAGGACGAGATGCCGCGCGCGCAGAGCGCCGAGGTGCGAGTAAAGCGCGCCGAGCGAAAACCCGAGCACGACCTTGCCCTCGGCTTGCGCGCCCACTTGTGCGAAAAGCGCATTCGAGCCAAAGGGCGGACGTTGCTCGGGCCAGTCGAGCTGGACGAACTCGGTCTGCCAGCCGCAGTCCTTGTGGATAAATTCGACGAAGGGCCGAAAACGGCGCTCCGCGCCCGGCATGGGAGGGACGATGGTCAGCAACGGCATTCCTAAGAATCGACACGCGCTCGGGGGAAAACGTCAACCTGCCCCGCGTCACACCCGGCGAGCGGACGGACAAGACGACCGACGCCACGACCACGCGAGAGAGCCTGGAGGCGATCATCGAGGAAGTGGAAACGGTGCGCCGCGACATCCAATCCGTGGCCGACGCCACCTGGCCGGCCCTGGAAAAAGTGCACGGCCCGATCCGTAAGGAGTTCAAGATTCCGGTCAACCGCCGCCTGACCTGAGCGAGGAGCGGCCGATCGATTGGCCGCAAGAAGGCGCAAGAAGCGCAAAACCGAGCCGAAGCCAGGAAGCGTAAGATCGAAGATCGGCAGATAGAGCCGCGACCAAACGCAGCGGGCGCGCCCTGAAAAGGCGCGCCCGCTTTTTGTATTCACGGTATCGTGACGATGAGCCTCGAATCCTCCCGCACGAACTTTGGGGCTTGTTCGAGGTTGAGAATTTGGGAGTGGGTCTGAAGGCAGGACATTACAAGTAATCCATGCCTAAATAGGCCCTACAGCTGCTCGTGATTTCTGATCCCAATCGCTCTCCATAAGAAGTTCGAAGCGCAGGTGGCCGCGTTTGAGTCCGAGCTTTAGCTCGCCTGCGCTTACAGCGGTGGCCGAGTGGGCGGTTAGCAGCTCGAAGAGCCGGCGCTTATATTCCGTGTCGTCGTTGCCCTTGAGGTGCATGCCCTTCGTCTCAAGAATGACGAACCGCACCTCTTCCTCGGACGCCTGCTCCAGGCACACTAGAAAGTCAGGATACACTTTTGCGCGCTGCCAGCCTTGCAGGTGCCAGTCCTGCTGCACCGCGAGGCGGTGCCACCACTTCACCGCGTTCTCGGCGTCGAGATACCATGCTAGTCCCCGCTCCAAACCATTAAGCTGCTTCTCGTAGATCACCTCAAACAATTGCCGCTCCAGACGCGCGCCGCCGGGGCGCTCGAAGGTGTGATCGTTAGTCGCGACGTTGAAGGTGAGTTCGTGGGCAAGCTCCCAGTTCAGCTTCGGGTCGTTGGTGACCTCGAGGCGGAAGTGGATGCGCTCCTCCTCTAGCAGGCGCTTGAAAATCGCCTCGCTGGCGGCGTTGACCTGTTCGCGGAGGTCGAGGCGGATCGCCTGAACCAGGCCTAGGCGATGGGTCTGCAACTGCGCCTCGCTCGCGCCCCGGGCGCGCAGCGTCGCCAAGGTTTCCTCGACGATGCGCGCCGATTGCCAGGGATTGGGAATCACGTCGCCGAGGAGGCGCGCGGCCGAGGCGAGGTCGAAATCGCCCTCGGCGGCGAGAGCTTCGGCCCCGCTTGTCTGGCGGGTGAACTTGGTCGCGCCCTTCTCCCCCTCGACGGCGACAGCCGTGACGGTGCGCGAGTAGGTTTCGGTTTCACCGAGTTGATAGGTGTCGCGCGCGCGGAAGCCGAGCGCGGCCCAGTCCACCCGGCTCAACAGATCCCGGTCGTAATCGAAAGGGCGGAGCGCGCCTTTCGCGTCTTTCGCCAGGACGCGCGGCAGGAACACGCGCACGCCGGCGAAAAGCGGCGCGCGGCGCACGGTGCGGCGGTTTACCGCAGCGCCCTTCACGCCGCCGCCGATCTGCACTTGGTCAGCGAGGTCGCCCATGCCCTCGCTTTCGAGGCCGGCCTGCACGCCGCGCACCGCGTCGCCCACGTATTGGTCGAAGGTGAAAACGTAGCAGCGGTCGAGCGCCTCCACGCCGGTGCGGCGTGCGCCGGGCTGGCGCAGCACGCGGCCGACCATCTGGGTGATGGCGGTCGCCGCCGTGGTCTTGGAGAGCACGGCGAGGACGTAGGCGAAGGGGCAATCCCAACCCTCGCGCAACGCGTCCTTGGTGATGATGAAGCGGACGGGGCAGGTTTCCTTCAGCAAGTCCTCGTCGCCGAGTTCGTCGTTCTCGGACGACTTTACGCGAATCTCCTCCGGCTTGGCGCCGAGCTTGGCGACGAGGTGCTCGCGGGCGTCTTCGGCGTGGACCTTGCCCTTGTCGCGCTGCTCCTTGCCGGTCAGCTCAACGCGCACGAGGAGGATGGGACGGATGTAGCGGTTGGCCTCGCCGCGCAGGCGGCGCGCGGATTTCTCGAGCACGTCGAGTTGCTGCACCGCGGCCTCGAGCGTGAATTTCCAATCGGCGCGCTCGTCGTTGATGAGCTGGATGGGGAGCTTTATCATCTCCTCCTGCTGGAGGGCGAGACCGCTGACATTAATCGCGACGTTGCTCAGGCGCTCGCGACCGCCGTTGGGAGTGGCGGAGAGTTCGAGCAGAAAGGCGGGATTGAAGCCGGTGAGAAAATCGTAGGAGGCCTTGCCGTAGGCCTTGTGGCCCTCGTCCATCACCACGAGGGGGCGGAGCAGGCGAAAGACGTTGTTAAGGCTCTGGCGGACGATGATCTGGTCGCCCCGGTAGTCGTCGTCGTCCATGGCCACGAGGTCCAGGTTCGGCACCGCCTGGATCACCGCCTTGTTGGCGTAAAAATCGTCGGGCTGGGGGAAGAAGCTCGGGTAGCGACCGCTGTCTTGGAACAGCTTTCGTTTGTCTTTCGAGTCCTCGCGCACCGCTCCCGCTTGGAGCATGATGAGCATCACGCAGAGCTGCGTCTCGGTGTCCTCGCGTGTGAAAGCGTCGTCTTTGCGCAGGAGCTTCACCTTGCCGCCGCTGGCGCGTTCGAGCGTCTGGCGGTAGCCGCTCTCGCGGTTGGCAAAGGCGGCCCAAGTCTGGCGGAAAATCGCGTCGGTGGGCACGACCCATAGGACGAGGCCGGTCTGTCGGCCGGTGAAACCAGCGAGCAGGACCTCAAGCGCGGCGCAGCCGAGGAGGGTCTTGCCGCCGCCGGTGGGCACCTTGACGCAAAGGCTGGGGATGGGGCGGCCGAGCGCGTCGTTGCGCGGCAGGTAGGCGGGGACGGCGAGCGATTCGTCGGCTTGGCGCACGGCCGGCAGGAGGCCGTCGGAGGCGAGCCCGTCCCACGCGGCGGCGGCCCAGTCCACGGGTTTGGGCGGGAGGTTTTTGCTCCGGCGCAACTCGGCCATGAGTGCGGCGTCCTCGCGCTCGGCGGCGAAGCGGGCGACGACGCGCTCGAGCTTCGCGAGCACGTCTTTCTGGTAATCCTTCAGCTTCATGCGCGCGAGGCGGCGGCGCTCTCGCCGAGGATCCGGTGGATGGCGTAGGGCAGCTGGCAAAACTCCACGCCGTGGGCGGAGAGGTCTTTTTGGGCAAGATACTTGGCCGGGGCGAAGACGAGGGAACGCAGGCCGGCGGGGCGGGCGGCGACGAGGGCCTCGACGCGGCTCTCGGTGAGCACGGCGGCCTCGGAGCGGAGCCAGGCCTGATCAGGCTGGTAGAAGAGGTGGACGCGGTGCGTCTCGGTGGCGCCGATGAAGCCGTCGCCGTCCTTTGCCTGTGGGGCGACGGCGGCGAGGGTGCGGCCGGTGGCGGTGTAGAAGACGTATTTGGCCAGCGCGTCGAAGGCGGGCAGGTCTTTGCCGGTGAGCAGGCCTTCGAGGCTCATCTCGGCGCCGAGGGTGCAGAAAGTGAAGCTGCCGCCGAGCCCGGGGGCGGTCTCCTTCACCTGGCGCTCGCCGGTGATGACGAGTTCGCCGTCGTCCACGGTGATCTTCACGTCGTCATAGGCCGCGCCTTCGAGCTGCTTGATGCTCTCGGCTTTTTCGACGAGGGCGGTGGCCTTCTTTAGCTTGGTCCAGTTGAGTTTTTCGCGGAGCAGCTCGGTGCGCTGGGTGCCGGTGAAGGGATAGCCGCGGATGACGCGGCGCACGCGCTCGGCGGTGAGCGTGTCGGCGTAGTTTTCGCACTCGACGAGGATGAAGCGGCGATTGCCGCCGTCCTTTTGGTTCTGGGCAAGGACCGCGTGGGCGGTGGTGCCGGAGCCGCCGAAGGAGTCGAGGATCAGGGCGTCAGGCTTGGCGGTGAGTTCCAGAAGGCGCGTAATCAGGCGAGTCGGCTTTGGGTAGTCGAACGAATTGGTCGGCCCCAAAATCTGTAAAATCTCCTTTTTGGCCTCTTGGTTATGCCCGGCATCATCGTTTGGCCACCATGTCCAACTGCTGATGCCCTCAGATTCGCTTATGTAAGTTTTAACACGAGGACGCGCATCCCCTTTAGCACCGAACCATATGCGGCCTTCTTTTTTGAGACGTAAAAACTCTGGCTCAAGCATCGACCAGCATCGTCCTGGCGGTGGCGAAACCTTAGCGCCGTTGGGCAGTTCGATGACATACTGCTGATCGATGCGCTTCGTGGGGTCGGGGTTCTGCGCGGTCAGGTCGGTTGATGTCCACTCTCCCTTGGGGTCATTATCCGGGTTGCCGAATTCCGCGATCTGCTCCTCGGTCATTTGGAGTTTGGCGAAACGAACCTGCCCAGCGCGCTTCGAATAAACGTGGATGCTGTCGTGTGCGGGGCCGAGCTTCTTGCGCGATTCGGGAGATGTTCGTTTCTGCCAAACAATCGAAGCGATGAAGGCGTCCTCCCCGAAAATCTCGTCCATCAATAGCCGCAAACGGTGAACCTCGTTGTCGTCGATGCTGATGAAGATGACGCCGTCCTCGGCGAGCAGTTCATGGAGTAGGCGGAGGCGGGGCCACATCATGCATGCCCATTTGTCGTGGCGTTCGAGGTCCTCGCGGTCCACGGGGCCGGCTTTCTTCAGCCACTCCTTGATGAGGGGGCTGCGAACGTTGTCGTTGTAGGCCCAGCCCTCGTTGCCGGTGTTGTAGGGCGGGTCGATGAAGATGCAGTCCACCTTGCCGGCGTGGAGGGGGAGGAGGGCCTTGAGGGCGTGGAGGTTGTCGCCGTGGATGACGAGGTTGCCGTCGAGGGCGGGTGTGGCGCCGGTGGGCAGGCAAGACTTGTCCTTGTCGGGCACCAGCTCGCGAAAGGGGACGGTGAGGTGGTGGGCGTGGACGAAGGCTTTGCCTTTGAAATCGAGCGTGGGCATGAAGGCTTAAACGAGGGCGCCGAGGCCGAAGCAGGCGCTGTTGTCGGCGTAAAGGTAGCGGATGCGGTGATCGTCGAGGCAGGCGGCGGCGCGCGGATTGACGGGGGTTTTGTCTAGCGTGTGGCGGGAGGTCTTGGCGGAGTTGAAAACGATGCGTCGGGTGTGACGGACGACAGGCTGCGCCTTGAACGCCTCGCGGATGATCGCCTCCAAGTAACCGAGGAAACAGAGCGTGCCGGTGAACTGGGCCTCGGTGCCGCGCGGGTTGTTCGACTTCAGTTCGCAGAGAACGCGGTAGTGAACACCCTTGTGGGTGCAAAAGATGACGGCGTCGCAGGCCTTGTTGAAGATCTGCGCCTCGGATTGGTCGAGCATGGGGCAGAGGCAGCCGCGGCCGGCCTGGCCTTTGTCGGGAAAGATTACCAGGGCATCGGCCCCGAGGTGGCGAATCTCGACCCGCTGGAGCTTGGCGCCGGACTGTCGCTCCTTGAGGACGACGGCGTGGTAGTCGCCGGAGGGCGTCTCCTGGTAATCCGCCTTGATGATCTGGCCCAGAAGGGCGATTTCCGCGGCGGGCATGGTTACGCGTTGAGGTGATCCCAGACCTCGCGCTGGATGCGGTTCATCTCCTCGAGCGTCTCGTCGAAGCTGGGAAACTCGTAGGCGCCATCTTCGAGTGGCGCGAGGCGGAGCAGGGTGTCGTGAGAGGTGGCGCGGGCAGCGGTGGCGTCGCGTTTTTGTTTGATGGTGGCGGCGACGTAGAGGGCGATTTGCTCCGCGCGAAGCAACTCGGTGGCGTCGTAGCCGTGTTTCTTCGCGTAGTCGGGGCCGGCGCGGCCTAGGAGGAGCAGGGTGTTCAGCTCCTTGGCGATGTAGTCGCTGTGGGTGGTGATGAAGACCTTGAGGCCGGCGTTGACAAGGCGGGCGAGCAGGCGGGCGATCTTTCGCTGATTGGCTGGATGAAGGTTCAGCTCCGGCTCGTCGATCATGAACAGGTCGCCGGGGCGGGCGCGGTGGCGGAGGTAGAAGCCGACGTCGAGCAGGCTGCGCACGGCGCTGGAGCTTTCGCCGAGGCCAAGGCGGGTGCCGCGGGTGCCTGAGGGAACAAAGTAGACGCCGCTTTCAGGGCCCCGACGGACGACTTTGTATTCGCCGCCAAGCAGGTCGTGGAAGGTGTCGAGCAGGCCGGGATTGGCTTGGAGGAGGGGGCTTTCGTCGGCGTCGAGCGTCTCCACCTGGTTCACAAACTCCACCTCGTCGCGGACAGGGAAAGCGTAGCGAGAGTTGAACTCCGGGATGATGGCGGAGAGCAGGTCCCGAGGGCTGAGCTGCTTGGTGTTTTCGAGATTCGTAATGGCCTCGATGAGGCGGCGCTGGGTGAAGTTGAGTTCGTTTTTGAAGATCGCCGCGCCGGTGCGCTCGGTGCTCGCCATGAAAACGGCGGGAATAAGCGGGGCGAGACAGAGGTCTTGCAGAGTCGTGTTTACTAGATCGGCGACGGCGCTGGCAGGGAGGCTGAGGGGGGCGCCGTTTTGGCCGTCGAGCAAGGTGACTTTCAAGCGGAACGAGTCGGCGGGTTTGTTGAAGCTGAGGACGGGGGCCTCGCCTTTGTTGCGAATGACCTGCTCGAAAGGTGCGCGTAGTTGCTTGTGGGGAGCCGGGAGGTCGAGGGTGACCTCGGTGTTTTCAAAACGACCTTTGTCGGCGGCAAGTGCGGCGGGAAGGAGCTCACGATAACCGCTCCCAAGGGCGCGGAGAATGTTCTGCCAAGGAGCGATAATCTCCGCCTCAAGGTCGAGCTCTATGACTCCCGCGGAATATAGAGTGGTTATACGGTCGTCGGGCAGCAGACGAATGAGCCGGCGCCAGTGGCGAAGGAAGCCGTAGAGCGCGTAGGTGGCGTAGGTCTTGCCGGTGTTGTTGCGACCGCAGACGACGGTGAGGTCGCCCAAGTCCAGATCGACGTGGTCGAGGATACCGAGGTTTTTAAAGGAAAGCCGCATGGCGAAGAGCGTGGCGCAGAAAGGCAAGAAGTCGATGGGGACTCGTGGTCGGGAACCAGCTCAGAGTGTCTGGAAATACGTTTTGATCTTAGCGGCCATGAGGCGGCGGCGCTGGTCGAGGAAAGCGTCGTAGTCGGGGACGGGGCCGTCGAGCAGCGATACAGGCAGGCAGTTTTCCACGAAGTTTTTCTCCAGGTCGGCGCGCTCGGTGATGCCGCCATAGCGGCGGGGGCCGCCGGCGCATTGGGCGGCGAGTTCGGGGAAGTAGGTCGCGGGGCTGCGATCGCCGATGGCGATGTTGATCTCCGACTGGGCGAGCACGTAGTTGGCGATCTGGTTGTAGCGGCCACGCGCGAGCCCGAGTTGTTTCTTCAGGTAGTTGCGCGGGTAGAGGTGGTGGACGTCGCCGCGGTTGAGGATGAGGTCGCGCACGGTGATGCCGCTGGAGAGGAAACCGCGGTCACCGAGTTTAACTTGGGCGGCTTGGAAGACGCGGAAGTAGGGGCTTGTGGAGCTGGAGGTGTTCAATTCCTGGGGAAGCAAGGTATCCCAGTAGGCATCGGAGAGTTCGCCGGCGAAGGTGGCGGGGCCGAAGGCGGCGAAGCCTTGGTCGTGGATTTGCCGGATATCGTAATCGAACATGCTCTCCGGCGAGCCGGAGTAGCGGCCGGTGAGTGTGGAAAGCACGAACCAGCGGGCGACGGCGCGCTCTATGTCGGCGGCGGGAATCTTTTGCTCCCGGAGAGTGAGGTAGAGGATGTAGGCGAAGTTGAGCGCGTTCTGGGAGCCTATGAGCGATGCGTCGATGAAGCCGGCGGAGCGGATGATCATCACGAAGCGCTCGAAGTGGGTCTGATCGATGAACTGGTGCACGCCCTCGCGGAGCTGGGCGAAGGAGTCGGCGGCGATCTGGTCCTCGAACTGTTTGGTCTCGAAGTTGCGGCCGGAAAGGAGGGCGACGAGGTCCTGAAGTTTGCCGCGTTTGAAACGGGAGGTGAAGGCGACTCGCAGGAGGTCGGTGTAGGCGGGGTCGTAGATGTCGTCGGACTCGTTTTTGAGCCACGACATGCGGCGGAAGTAGTCGGTGGCGGCGAAGGCGGGGTCGTTTTCCTGAATCTTGGCGTGGAAGTCGGGCGCGACGGCGAGGTGGCAGAAATAGTCGATGGCTTTGCGCAGGGTGTTGCCGCCGTGGGTTTCGTTGCTGGCGATCTTCGACATGGCGAAGTCGGCCTGGCTGAGGGCCGCGCCGGCGGAGTTCACGCGAATAAAGATCTCGGTGACGGTTTCGATGTCGAGGTCGGCGCCGAGCTCGATGATGCCGACGTGGTTGTTGGTGATGCCGCGGAGTTTTTCGATGACCTTGAAGACGGCGTCCTGCTGCGTGCCGGGGTTGCGTTGGCAGTAGGCATTGACGAGGGCGAAGAGGCTGGCGCCGGGGGCGAAGACCTCTTCAACGTCGGGCAGCCAGGCGGTGTCCTTGACGAGGGCGACGTTGGCGACCTCGAATTTCTCTTCGAGCGGGTTAAAGGCGATGCGGATGCGGACCTTCTCGTAATCTTGGGTGACGACGGTGCGGCCGAGGAGGGCGGCCATGAGAGCGGTGACGCGCTGCTGGCCGTCGATGAGCACGCGTTTGCCGGCGGAGAGGGAGCCGTCCTTGAGCTTCACGTCGGGATTGCGCCACGCAATGAGGTAGCCGACGGGATAGCCGCGATAGAGGGAGTCGAGGAGGTTGCGGACCTTTGTGGCCTCCCAGACGAAGGGGCGCTGGATCTCGGGAATGGCGATCTCGTCAGTCTTTACCCAAGTGAGGAGGGTTTCGATGGGGTGGGGGGTGACAGTGTAGCGCTGGGTGGCCATACGAGACGGCGAAAAGGACTGACGGCGCGTCGCATAGGCGGCAAGCGGGTATCGGGGAAATTACGGATGCGAAGGCGGCGAGCCGGACGGAAGACGGAGGGCGAAAGGCCAAGCCAACGGAAGGCGGACGACAGGGAGTCGGATGGCGGCGGCTTGAGCAGAGTGCCGGCGATGATTTATCTCTCCGTCATGAAACCGGCGAAAACGCGGGAGGAGGCGTGGGCGGAGACTTGGCTCGATGCGGTGGCCAAGGGCGAAAGCACGATGAGCCAGCGCAAGCTGAGTTCAGTCGAGACGCGCGGAGGCGGACTCGCCGCGGTGAAGAAGCTCGCGGCGAAAAAGAAGGTTCACCTGCTGCAACTCGAGGACGACCGGGGCGAGGCGCTGATCGCCGCCAGCACCCGGCCGTTTAAGGTGATCCGCTGAGCGCGCAAGGTGGGGTGTCGAGGGGATGACGCGCGGGTCCCTCTGCGAGGTGGATTGGAAGAAAGGGCTAAGGCAGCGGGCGCAGGGAGGCGCCCGTCCACCGGGGATCCGTCGCTCAGCGGCGGTTGAGCTGCTTGGCGCCGATGTCGCGGCGGTAGTATTTGGTCGTCCACTCGACGCGGTCGCAGGCGGCGTAGGCGGCGTCGGCGGCTTGGCGGAGGCTGGGCGCGGTGGCGGTGACGCCGAGGACGCGGCCGCCGGAGGCGACGAGTTGGCCCGAGGCGTTGCGCGCGGTGCCGGCGTGGAGGATGCGGACGCCGGCGGGCAGGGGAGCCGGGAGGGCTATGAGGTCGCCCTTCGGGTAGGCATCGGGGTAGCCCTTGGTGGCGAGGACGACGCAGAGGGCGTGATCGGGGCGCTCGGCGGCGCGGCCGCGGGTGTGGAGCTGGCCGGTGGCGGCGTTCCAGAGGAGGGCGAGGAGGTCGTCGCGCAGGCGGGGGAGCACGACCTGCGTCTCGGGGTCGCCGAAGCGGGTGTTGTATTCGAGCACGCTCGGGCCCTGCGGGGTGAGCATGATGCCGATGAAGAGCGTGCCGCGGAACTCGATACCCTCGGCGGCGATGGCCTCGACGGAGGGGCGCACGATCTCGTTTTCGATGCGGTCGAGGAGGGCGGGGGTGACGACCTCGGCGGGGGAGTAGGTGCCCATGCCGCCGGTGTTGGGGCCGGTGTCGCCGTCGCCGACGCGCTTGTGGTCCTGCGAGGTGGGGAGGATGGTGTAGTTTTTACCCGATACGACGACGAGGATGCTGGTCTCCTCGCCGACGAGGCAGTCCTCGATCAGGACCTGCGAGCCGGCGGAGCCGAATTTGTTGCCGGCGAGCATGTCTTTCACGGCGGCCTCGGCCTCCTCGAGGGTTTGGGCGACGATCACGCCTTTGCCGGCGGCGAGGCCGTCGGCCTTGACGACGATGGGGGCGCCGCGCTGGCGGAGGTAGGCGAGGGCGGGCTCGACTTCGGTGAAGATGCCGGCGGGGGCGGTGGGGATGCGGTGCTTGAGGAGGATCTGCTTGGTGAAAACCTTGGAGGCCTCGAGGCGGGCGCCGTCGGCGCGCGGGCCGTAGGCGGGGATGTTTTCCTTGGCGAGGGCGTCGACGAGGCCGAGGGAGAGCGGCACCTCGGGGCCGACGACGACGAACTGGACGTGCTCGCGCTTGGCGAGGGCGACGAGGCCGGCGATGTCGTCGGCGGCGACGGGGAAGCAGGTGACCTCGGCGGCGATGCCGGCGTTGCCCGGGGCGCAAAGAACGCGGGGGTGGACGGGGGAGGCGAGGAGCGACTGAACGAGGGCGTGTTCGCGGCCGCCGGAGCCGACGACGAGGACGGAGCTGGGGAGAGACATGGTCGGAAATGTCCAATGACCAATGTCCAATGACCAATGGCGAGCCCGGAGTTTTCCGGGGGAGGGGGGCGGAGGGACGGATAGCCGGAGGACGGAAGACGGAAAGCGGAGGACTGGAGGAACGGAGGGCGGACGCGTCTCTGCGGTCGCTGCGTGGAGAGCGCGCCACGGGCGGGGCCGGCCGATCCACCTGGGAGGCGGCGCGGACAACGGGCGGAGGGACCCGCCCGTCCACCTGATACGCCAGGCAAAGGTGTGCGCTTGCGGGTCAGAGCACCTGGAGTTTTTTGCGGTAGAACTGGATGGCCTCGTCGGCGTCGTCGGTGAAGAGCACGTAATCGAGCATCCAGGCGGGGGCGCGTTTTTCCTGCACCATGCGCTGGAGCTGCTGGCGCAGCGCCGAGAAATAGGCGCGGTCGAGGAAGACGTAGGGCACGCGCGGGCGGATGCCGAGCTTGAGGTTGCACATCTCGATGCCGATCTCCTCGAGGGTGCCGACGCCGCCGACGTTGAAGACGCAAAAATCGGCGACCTCGAACCACTTTTGCCGGAAGTGGCGGGAGGTCTCCTGGAAGGTGTTGAAAAAATCCACTCCGAGCTCGGGGGGCTGGGCCTCGAGCTCGAGGTAGCAGGCGCCGGTGATGGCGCCTTTGTCGCGGGCCTGGTCGGTGGCGAGGCGCATGACGCCGCCGCCGCCGCCGGTGAGAACGCCGACGTTGGGGCCCATGAAGCCGGCGAGTTTTTCGAGGAGGGCGGAGATGCGTGAGGTCTGGGCGGCGTCGAGGCCGACGGCGCTGCCGTAGAAGGCGAGGATGATGGATTCCTGGAAGCGCTTCACGAGCTCCTCGCGGATGAAGAAGCCGTGGCCCTTCTTGTAGGTGTGGAGATAGAGGTCTCCGAGCTCGGGGTTGAACCAGTAGACCTTGATCCCGAGCGCCTCGAGGGTGTCGAGCCGGGCGTGGGCGTTGCTCGAGAGGAAAAAGCCGTGGGTGCGCGAGGGGCGGCGGAAGACGATGCGCTTGAGCGGGATCTTGCCGAGGCGGGTGAGAAGTTCGGCGTGTTCGAGCAGGTTGGGGAAGTAGTCGATGAGGAGGGTGTCGGCTCCCTCGGGGGCGGCGTCGAGGGCCTGGATCATCGTCGGGTAGCCGGTGGTGCGTCCGACGACGGAGGCGGCGGGTTTTTCGCGGAGCGCGGCGAAGGTGGCGGAGTCGACGAGCAGGCCGTGGTTGGCCATGGTGCCGGACTGCCCTTTCACGGTGATGTGGGTGCGGGGGCGGGGCGAACCGGAGTCGGGCGTGATCGGGTTGGCGTCGATGCAGTGGAAGAGCGCACGCGTGGCGGTGATGTCCTGGCGGCGGCGCCGGGCCTGGTTGCGAGCGGGGGCGGCGTCGGGCTCGGGGGCGCGGTAGACCGCGACGGAGACCATGGGGTTCACGACGGGGTGTTCGCCGTGGTTGTAGATCTCGAGCATGATGTTGGTGCCGGCGGTCTTCACCGGGTCGAGGAGGACGGCGCCGGTGTGGATGCCGAAGTTGCCCTCGCCGGGGTTGAGGACGACGTAGTGCTCCTTCAAATACATGGAGCAGCTGGTGAGGATGCCGGAACGGGGGCCGATGGAGATGGGGGTGGCCTCGTGGCGGATCTGGACCTTGTCGAGGAAGCCGCGGTCGGCGGCCCCGAGGACGAGGCGTTCGATGGCGGGACGGGTGAGGCGGGGGTTGAGCGTGTAGGTGATGGGGTGGGGCGTGAGGAACACCTGGCCGTCGCGCTCGATGCTGATCGTGTTGGGCAGCTTGATGCGGTTGGTCTGGATGGCGGACCAGATCTGGGTGGAGGTGAGCCGGGCTTCCTGCGGGGCGTGAAAGAGGCGGCCGACGGGCACTCCGGGGCGGAGGAGCTGCTGCCAGTAGGAGGCGTTGGGGAAGCTGTCGTCGTAGAGGAAGGCCTCGGCCTCGAGGAGGAGGCGCTTGCCCTCGGCGCGCGGGGCGCCGTGGGTGATCATCTCGATGCCGATGCGGGCGATCGTGGAGCGTTCCGTGAAGCGCAGGGTCGGCCCGTGGAGGCGCATGAAGTCCCATTCGGCGGGGCTGCGGGCGGAGAACGCGAGCGTAAGGACCAAGGTGCGAGGGTCTTTGCGGCGCACGGCGAGAATATGGCCGTCACCGCTGGTCCAAAAGGCATGGGGATTCATCGGACGACCATGCATATCCCGTCGGGCGGCGGGCTCAAGCGCGGGACGCGGAAGTGCCAGACTGGGGCCAACTATGGGTTTGCCAGAGGAGAGGCGGGGCCCGCAGCGTGGAACCTTGTCCGGCTGGCGGGGACTCCCTGTTGGTCACGATAAACTCCATTACCCAAACCGCATCTCATGAAATTCGTCCGCATCCTGCAGGCCTCCGCCCTCGCCGCCGTCGGCGCCGTGTCTTCCGTCAACGTCTTCGCCGCGGAGCCCGCCGCGCCCGCCGCAGCCGCAGCTCCGGCTCCGGCCGCCCCCGCCGCCGCCGAGGCGCCGAAATACACCGATGAGCAGGTTTTCGAGGCGTTTGGATATCTGGTCGGCCAGCGCATCGGCATTTCCGATCTCGGCGTTTCCGAGGCCGAGAAGGCCGCGGCGATCAAGGGCCTCGAGGCGGCCTTCAGCGGCGTGAAGGGCAAGTTTGCCGCCGAGACTTTCGGCCCCGAGATCCAGCGCGTGCTGGGCGGCCGCCAACAGGCCGCGCAAGCCAAGGCCGCCGAGAAGGCCAAGGGCGAGGCCGCGGGCTTCTTTGAGGAGCTGAAGAAGAACCCCGCCATCAAGTCCACCCCCTCCGGCCTTTATTACGAGGTGATCGCCGAAGGCACCGGCCCGAAGCCGAAGCCCACCGACACCGTCAAGGTGCACTACACCGGCAAGCTCGTTGACGGCACCAAATTTGACAGCTCCGTCGATCGCGGCGAGCCCGCCGAGTTCCCGCTCAACGGCGTGATCCCCGGCTGGACCGAGGGCCTCCAGCTCGTCGGCGCCGGCGGCAAGCTCAAGCTCTACATCCCCTCCCAGCTCGGCTACGGCGAGCAGGGCGCGGGCGGCATGATCCCGCCGAACGCCACGCTGGTCTTCGACGTCGAGCTGCTCGAGATCAAGGCCCCCGCCCCCAAGGCCGAGGCGGTCACGCCCGCTCTGGGCGTTCCGGACGCCAAGTAAGCGCCAAAGTGCCACGCCGAGCGCCTTCGGCCTTGGTTTTGGAAGGTTTCAAGCCCGGCTTCCGCTCATGCGGGGCCGGGCTTCGCTTTGGGTGGATTTGAAGCCAAAGGCCGGAGGCGGAGGGCAACCGCGGCGACAGCCGCGATGTGCAGGGACGATGAAAGTGACGGGGGCGGACTCAGGTCGGCGCGCCGTTTGATCATCGTGATCATCGGATAGATACGGGCTCCTTAGGACGGCATTGTGTAACCTATTGGGTTACGCAATGCCGGGTGGTGGGGCGAGCTGGCGGGGGCGAGTTCGAAATACGAGGCCAACGGCAGCCAAGCAGCGGGGCTCGGGGGCGTAGGCGAGGCGAAGCTTTCCGAGACGCAGGGGCCGCATCGCGGAGCTGGCGCCGGGCCGGGCTTTGGACGCGGACGTGGAGGGCGTCCGCGAACGAATGGCTTACGAGGCCAAGGCGGGGGTGGCGGCCGCGAGGCCGAGGCGGGCGCGGACGCGGGCCAGCATTTGCGCCGGCGAAAGGCCGTGCGCGGCGCGCAGCTCGGCGACGGAGCTGGCGTGGCCGACGAAGGTATCCGGCCAACCGATACGCTCCACGGGCGTGGCGAGGCCGGCCTCGGAAAGCGTTTCAAGGACCGCGCTGCCGAAGCCGCCGGTGGCGACCGCGTCCTCGAGCGTGACGATGAGGCGCGCGTCGGCGGCCTGGGCGAGGAGGAGTTCCTGGTCGAGGGGCTTGGCGAAGCGGGCGTTGACCACGCCGACGGAGAGGCCGTTTTCCGAGGCCAGTTTTTCGGCGAGGACGAGGGCGTCGGCGACCATGGGGCCGAGGGCCCAGAGCTGGACGTCGACGCCGGCGCGAACGATCTCGGCGCGACCGATGGGCAGCGTGATCGCGGCGGGGACGGGCGCGGGGGCGCCGGTGGCGGCGCCGCGCGGGTAGCGGATGAAGGCCGGGCCGTCGTGGGCGAGGGCGGTGCGAAGCATGGCTTGGAGCTCATGCTCGTCCTTGGGCGCCATGACGACGGCGCGCGGCACGCAACGAAGGTAGGCGACGTCGAAGAGACCGTGGTGCGTGGGGCCGTCGTTGGCGGAGAGGCCGGCGCGGTCCATGCAGAAGGTCACGGGGAGGTTCTGCAACGCGACGTCGTGGATGATGTTGTCGTAGGCTCGCTGGAGGAAGGTGGAGTAGATCGCGACGACGGGGCGGATGCCTTGGGTGGCGAGGCCGGCGGCGAAGAGGACGGCGTGTTCCTCGGCGATGCCGACGTCGAAGAACTGCTTCGGGAGGGCGGCGGAGAGATGGTTCAGGCCGGTGCCCGAGGGCATGGCGCCGGTGATGCCGACGATCTTGGGGTTGGCGGTGGCGAGACGGACGAGCTCGTGGCCGAAGACGTCTTGGTAGTTGGGCGGTGTGCCGGGCGCGCCGCCCTTGGCTTCGCCGGTGACGGGGTCGAAGGCACCGAGGCCGTGGAACTTCTCGGGGTGGGCGCGGGCGGCGTCGAGGCCGCGGCCTTTCTCGGTGATGACGTGAACGATGATCGGCGTGTCGGTGTCGCGGGCGAACTCGAGGTTCTTGATGAGCTCGTCAAGGTTGTGGCCGTCGATCGGGCCGACGTAGCGGAGGCCGAATTTCTCGAAGAGCGAGGACTCGACGAAGAAGTCCTTGGTCTCGCGCTTCCATTTCACCCAGAGGCGGTGCATGTCGTCGCCGCCGGGCAGACCGCGGAAAAATTTTTCGAGGTCGTGGTGCACCTTGTTGTAGGTGCGGTTGGTGGAGAGCTTGTTGAGGTATTTGGCGATGGCGCCGACGTTGCGGGCGATGGACCACTCGTTGTCGTTGAGGATGACGACGAGGCGCTTGGTGGAGCTGACGACGTTGTTGAGCGCCTCGAGGGTGATGCCGCAGGTGAAGGCGGCGTCGCCGCAGAGGGCGACGACGTGGTCGTCGGTCCCGGATAGGTCGCGGGCGACGGCCATGCCGAGGGCGGCGGAGAGGGCGGTGCCGGCGTGGCCGGCGCCGAAGGCGTCGTGGGCGCTTTCGTCGCGGGTGAGGAAGCCGGAGGCGCCGCCGGTCTGGCGGACTTTTTGGAAGGGGGCGAGGCGGCCGGTGAGGAGCTTGTGGACGTAGCCCTGGTGGGCGACGTCGAAGACGAATTTGTCCTTCGGCGTGCTGAAGACGCGGTGCAGGGCGATGGTGAGCTCGACGACCCCGAGGTTGGGGCCGACGTGGCCACCATTGCGGGCGGTGACGCGGATGAGTTCCTCACGGATCTCGGCGGCGAGCTGCGGGAGCTGGGTGGCGGAGAGACCTTTGACGTCATCGGGCGAGCGGACGTGGTCCAGCAGGCGCGGTGTGGCGGAGGAGGCGGAGGTGGCTGCGGAGTCGGGCACGGGAAAAGCTGGGAGCAGGGAGCGAGGAGCGGGGAGCCGAAGGCGGACGGCTGTGGACTAGGCGAGGCCGAGGTCGGAGCGCTCGCCGGCGGGGAATGGCGCGGGGGCGAGAGAGCCGTCTTTCTGGCGCTTGAGCTGCTCGATTTTGAGTTCGGCGGCTTTGAGTCGCTGTTCGCACTGGGCGAGGAGGCGGCTTCCTTCCTCGTATTTGGCGAGGAGGTCGGCAAGCGGCACGTCACCGGCTTCCATGGCCTCGACGATGGCTTCGAGGCGCTGCATCGCGTCCTCGAACGAAGGCTCGGGAACGGCGGAGGAGGCGGCGTTGGATTTGGTGCCCACGGTGAAAACCGCGGAAAGTTGGACCCGAAATCGGGCTTTTCAATCCCGGTTTCAGCGTCGGGAGCCGGGGCGGGGGAACCGCAGGAGGCGGAAACGGGAGCAGGATGCTCCCGCTACGGTGGTTGCGCGAACGGAGCAGGGGATCTTCCCCTTCGGATGTGCGCGGGCTCGGCGCTTTGTCTAGCTGGCGACGGCGACCGGCGCAGGGGCGACGATGGCGAGGAGGGCGTCGCGGAGATTGGCGAGGCGCTGGGGGTCGGCCGATGTTTCGGGGCGCGCGTTTTCGATGTAGAAGCTGTCGATGGCCACGTCGCGCTCGGTGCCGATGCGGGCGAAGGTGATGTCGAAGCCGTGTTCGCTGATCTCCCGGGCGAGACGGAAAAGGAGGCCGATCTCGTCGCGCGCCTGGATTTCCACGATCGTGCGCTGCATCGAGAGTTCGTGGTAAACGTCGACCATCGGGGGAAAGCTGGCATGCGGGGCCACGGCCTTTTCCATTCCGAAGCGGGAGCTGCGGACTTTTTTGGCCTGCGCGACGATGTCGGGGTAGAGGTCCTTGTTGGTGACGAGGGCTTCCTCGACGGTCTTGGCGAAGATTTCCTGGGCCTTGGCGGACTGGACGACGCCGCGGCCGGGCTCGACGACGTAGAAGGTGTCGATGGCGATGTGGTCGTTGCGCGAGATGACCTTGGAGGAGAGAATCGAGAGACCGGCGACGGAGAAGGCGCCGGCGAGCTTGTAGAAGAGGCCGGCGCGGTCCCAGGTGACGATCTGGACGACGGTGAGGGAGCGGTTGAGGTCGTCGTGCCACTCGATGACGGGCTTGAGGCTGCCCACGGCGTCGGCCTGCGAGATCGAGGTGAGGAGCCGGTTCACCATCCGGATGTGGAGGGCGATTTCGTCCGCGTCGGTGTGGATGAAGTAGCGCTCGGGCAGGAGGTGAAAATGCGCCGTGATCTCGTCGGCGCTGATGCCGGGGATCTTCTTGGCGACGAGGTCCTGGTGGGTGGACTGCATGCGGGCGGTGTTGCGGTCGGCGATGCGGACGGCGCCGTGGGTCAGGTGGTCGAGCGTGGCGCGATAGAGGGTGCCGTGCAGGGTGTCCTTGTAGCTGTTCCAGAGGCCGGCGGCGGTGCCACGCGCGTCGCAGAAGGTGTGGACGTAAAGGTAGCGGAGCTTGTCGGGATCGGGAACGAGTTCGGCGAAGGCTGTGGCGGACGCGGGGTCATCGACGTCCCGCTTTTGCCAAAAGCGTGCCATGATGAGATGGTTTTTGATGATAAAAGTGACAATTTCCTGTTCGGCGGGATCGACCTCCATGCGGGCGAGGAGGGGCAGGGCGATGTCGACGCCGAAGTCGGCGTGGCCCTTGATGCCTCGGGCCTTGCCGATGTCGTGGAGGAGCAGGATGAGGTAAAGCAGGGTGGGGTTGGCGGTCTCGTGGAGGATGTTGCGATATTTTTGGGCGACCGGGTCGCTGCCGGAAAACACCAGATCGAGTTCACGAATCGCGTTCAGCGTGTGGATGTCCGCAGTGTAGCGGTGATAAAATTCGTGCTGAACGAGGCAGGTGAGGCCTTGGAATTCGGGGATGAACTTCGCGAGCACGCCGAGCTCGTGCATGAGGGCGAGGGTGGGGTGGACTGCGCCGGCCTCGCTGAGGATGGCCTTGAAGCTGACGTTGGCGTCGCGCGCTTCGGTGACGCGTCGCGTGATGAGCGGGAGCGACTCGCGGATCAGCGACTGGAGGCTGAACTCGGGCTGCGCGCCGAGCGACTGGCAGTGGCGGAAGACGCGGACCAGACGGGCGGGATCCTCGCGAAACACCTCGGCGTTTTCGGCCATGAGCTCGGTGCCGCGCAGGACAAAGCCGTCGATGCGTTTGGATTTCACGTGCCGGTGGGCGCGGACGATATCGAGGAAGGAAAACTTTTTGTCCGCGGTGGCCTCGAGGGTGAGGGCGAGGCGGTTTTCAACCAGTTTGGAGGTGCGATAGATCGTCTGCGCGGCCCGGTAATAGTCGTGCATGAACTGCTCCACGCGACCGAGGGGGTCGTGATTGGTGTAGCCGACGCCGAGGGCGATGCGCGGCTGGGCCTCCAGATCGAGCAGGTCGGTGGGGCGCTTGCTTTGGAAATGGAGCTCGTTGCGCACGCGGAGCTGGAACTCGTAGGCGCGTTTGAAATCACGGAGCTCGTTGCGCTTCAGGTAACCTTGGTCGACGAGCTGGTCCATCGAGTCGATGCCGAGTTTCACCCGGGCCATCCAGAGGGTGTTCTGGTAGTCGCGCAGGCCGCCGACGCCGTTTTTGATGTCGGGCTCCTGGAGGAAAACCGAGTCGCCGTATTTGGCGCGGCGCGTGGCCTGGTCCTCGAGGCGGGCCCGGATGTAGCCCTTGGCGTCTTCCTGCGTGTAGTAGCTGCGGTAGGCGGCGGCGAAGCCCTCGAAAAGCAGCTGCGTGCCGGCGAGCAGGCGGGCCTCGAGCAGGGCGGTCTTGGTCTGGATGTCTTTTTTCGCCTCGGAAAAAACGTCGTCGATCGTGCGCGTGGAGTGGCCGACCTTCAGGCCGCAGTCCCAAAGCACGTAGAGCACCTCGTCGATCAGGTGCTGCTGCAAGGGCTGGATCGCCGTGAGGCGGATCTTCGTCGGGAAGAGAAACATGATGTCGATGTCGCTCAGCGGGCTGAGCTCGCCGCGGCCGTAGCCGCCGAGGGCGAGGAGGGCGCAGTTCGCGGGCAGTTTGCCCTGGGTGCGCTCAAAGCTCGCGATCGCGTGGTCGAACAGGTGCGCGAGCATCACGTCGACCATCGCCGCGCGGGCCTGCGCGACGGCGAGACCGGATTCGCCGCCGTCGTGCCGCATGCGGATCATCGCGCTTTCGAGGCGCAGGAAGGTTTTGCAGGCGGAGAGTCGCTCGGCCTTGGGCGCGCCGGGGGCGAAGTCGAGGCGTTCGCGTGCGTGTTTCTGGATGCGGCCGATAAATGGGGCGGTGGGCATGCGCGGAGCGGGCGTGGCGAAAGGCCGTGAAGCTGGGCGGAAACGCGTCCCCGCGCAAAGCGCGAAACACGCCCTCGTGGCGCCATCCGCATCCGGCGACCGGCCCCCGCCCGCGGGCTTGCTTCGCCCGAAGGGGGGCGGTTGGCTCGGCGGTTTCCGAACTTTTCCACGCCCATGTCCGAGATTTCCAAGAGCTACGAACCCCGCGACGTCGAATCCCGCTGGTATGCCGCCTGGCAGGAGGCCAAGTGCTTCGCCGCGCCCACGCCCGCCCCCGGACAGGAGCACTACACGATCGTCATCCCGCCGCCCAACGTCACCGGCATCCTGCACATGGGCCACGTGCTCAACAACACCCTGCAGGACGCGCTCATCCGCCGCGCCCGCCTTGAGGGCAAGGCCGCCTGCTGGATCCCCGGCACCGACCACGCCGGCATCGCCACGCAGACGATGGTCGAGAAGCATCTCAAAAAGACCGAGGGCAAGGGCCGCCGCGACCTCGGCCGCGAGGAGTTCCTGAAGCGCGTCTGGGCCTGGCGCGGCGAAAAGGGCGACCACATCCTCAAGCAGCTCCGCGAACTCGGATGCTCCTGCGACTGGGACCGCACCCACTTCACGATGGACCCCGGCTACTCGCGCGCCGTGCTCACGTCGTTCATCAAGCTCTTCGAGCAGGGCCACATCTACCGCGGCAAACGCATGGTCAACTGGTGCCCGGTCTCGCTCACCGCGCTCTCCGACGAGGAGGTCGAGATGAAGCCGACCAAGGGCTTCATCTACCGCCTCCGTTACGAACTCGTCGAGCCCTCCACCACCAAGGATGCCGAGGGTAACACGATCCCGCTCACGCATCTCACGCTCGAGACGACGCGCCCCGAGACCATCGCGGCCGACGTCGCTGTCGCCGTTCATCCTGACGACGTGCGTTACACCCACCTCATCGGCAAGAAGGTCTGGCGCCCGCTCGGCGAACGCGTGCAGATCCCGATCATCGCCGACAAGGCCGTCGACCCCGCCTTCGCCGCCGGCGCGCTCAAGGTCACGCCTGCCCACGACAAGGTCGACTTCGAGATCGGCCAGCGCCACGGCCTGCCCGTCATCGATTCCATCAACGCCGACGGCACGATGAACGAGTTCGCCGGCCCCGAACTCGCCGGCATGGAGCGCTTCGCCGCCCGCAAGAAGGCCGCCGAAATCCTCCAGGAGCGCGGCGCCCTCATCGAGGCCAAGCCTTACGAGAACAACGTCGGCTACTCGCAGCGCGCCGGCGTGCCCATCGAGCCGCGCCTCACCCAGCAGTGGTGGCTCCGCTACCCGCGCGTCGAGGAGGCCAAGGCGGTCGTCCGCGACGGCCTCATCCAGATGCACCCCGAGCGCTGGTCGAAGGTTTACCTGAACTGGCTCGAAAACATCCAGGACTGGTGCATCAGCCGGCAGCTCTGGTGGGGCCACCGCATCCCGGTCTGGTATGCGAAGGGCGTCGACCGCGAGAAGCTCACCGAGGCCGATCTCCGCGACCCGAAGAAAATCCACGTTTCGCTCGACGGCCCGGCCGACCCCGAAAACTGGACGCAGGAGGACGACGTGCTCGACACCTGGGCCTCGTCCTGGCTTTGGCCCTTCGCCACGCTCGGTTGGGACAACGCCGAGGAGCAGGCCAAGGCCGGCTTCTCGCACTTCTACCCGACCACGACCCTCGCGACCGGCGCCGACATCATCTTCTTCTGGGTCGCCCGCATGATCATGGCCGGCCTCGAGTTCGCCAAGCCCGGCGCCTCGATCCAGGAGCGCATTCCCTTCAAGCACGTCTATTTCAACGGCATCGTGCGCGACAAGCAGGGCCGCAAGATGTCGAAGACCCTCGGCAACTCGCCCGATCCGCTCGACCTCATCACGAAATACGGCGCCGACGGCCTGCGCTTCGGCCTGCTCCAGATCGCGCCCCTCGGCCAGGACGTGAAATTCGACGAGGACCGGATCGAGAGCGGAAAAAACTTCTGCAACAAGCTCTGGAACGCCTGCCGCTTTCGCCAGATGAGCGGCCCCATGAGCGACAACTCCTCGCTCGCCGCCATCCTCGCGCGCCTCGACGCCACCAAGCTCGATGACGACGACCACGCGCTCCTCGCCGCGCTCCTCGAAGTGCAGGCGCTGCTGGAGAAGTGCTTCGCCGACTTCGAATTCGCCGCCGCCACGCAGGCCCTCTACACCTTCTTCTATTCCGACTTCTGCGACTGGTATGTCGAAGTCGCGAAGGCTCGCCTTGCCGATCCCGCCGCGCGCGACCACGTGCTCGCCGTGCAGGACCTCGTCATCCGCCAGTTCCTGCTCCTCTTCGAGCCCTTCGCACCCTTCATCACCGAGGAGCTGTGGAGCTTGCTCGGATATAATTCGAAAGGCGCGGACGGAGCCGCGCCCTCCAAGTTTATCCAGCAGGCCCGCATCGGCACCGCCGAGGATCTCCGCGGAGCCCTCGCCGGCCGCAATGTCCACATCGACAACGCCGCCGCCGGCCGCGTCGCCAAGCTCAAGACGACCGTCACCGCCGCCCGCCAGCTCAAGGCCGACAAGGCCGTCGCCCAAAAGCGCGACGTGCTCTTCTCCGTCCTCTCCGACGACGCTACTTGGAGCGCGCTCGAGTCCGCCTCGGCGAAGTTCACCCGTCTCGCCGGCGCCGCGTCGCTCGCCCGCGTGTCCTCCGCGCCCGCGCTGCCCGCCATCGTGACGCCGCTCGGCACGCTTTACCTCGACACCGGAGTTAAAGTTGACGCCGCCGCCGAGCGCACGCGCTTGACGAAGGAACTCGAAGCCGTGACGAAGCACATCGCCGGCACCGAGGCCCGCCTCAACAACGAGGCCTTCACGAGCAAGGCCCCGCCGGCCGTGCTCGAAGGC
>CBIHRE010000008.1:0-23879 GCA_966212385.1 uncultured Akkermansia sp.
TCCTGACCGACCGCCGTCTCTTCGGAGACGGCGGTTTTTTTTCGCACCTCTCCTCGTGGCGCGGGCATCTTGCCCGTGTTCCGATCTCCTCCCTCAACATGGCTCCCGCGCCCGCACCCCACGCACCGCACGCCGGAGGACGCATAAAATCTCGCCTGCTCGAAAACCTCCGCGCCAAACTCCGCGCTTTCGCACCATGCGCGTCGTCATCCTTGGCTCCGGCCGCGGCTCCAACGCCGAAGCCCTCTGCATCGCCCAACAAGAAGGCCGGCTCGGCCGCGCCCGCATCGCGGCCATCTTCGCCGACCGCCCCGAGGCCGGCATCCTCGCCCTCGGCCCCCGCTTCGGCGTCGACGCCCGCTACCTCGACCCCGCCCCCTTCAAGACCAAGCTCGAAGGAGAAGGCGAACGCCGCTACATCGAGGCCGTCCGCGCCAGCTCCCCCGATCTCGTCGTCCTCGCCGGCTTCATGCGCGTCGTGAAACCCGGCTTCCTCGAGGCCTTCGCCGGCAAGGTCATCAACCTCCACCCCAGCCTCCTCCCAAGTTTCCCCGGCCTGGATGGCATCGGCCAGGCCTTCCGCCACGGGGTGAAGATCACCGGTTGCACCGTGCATCAGGTCATCCCCGCCATCGACGCCGGCCCCATCATCGATCAGGCCGCCGTCCGCATCGAAGCGTCCGACACGATCGAGACGCTCGCCGCCAAGATCCACGCCGCCGAGCACAAGCTCCTCGTCGACGTCGTCGCCCGCCTGAGCCTGGCCTCCAAGTAAAGCCCGGTGGAGGGCGGCGCTCCGTCGCCGCCTCGTCGTAGCCGTCTTCCCAGGTTCTCTCGCGCCAGCCGCGTCGCCCGGCGGCGCGGTAATCCGTCCTTGGCACCACCCGCGCCGCTCGCGAGTCTAACCCCTCGCATGAAAACCAAGGTCTTCGTCGACGGACAGGAGGGCACCACCGGCCTCCAGATTTTCGAACGTCTCGCCGCGCGCGCCGATATCGAGCTCATCGAGATCGACGCCGCCAAGCGCAAGGATCCCGCCGCCCGCGCCGCCTGCCTCAACGCCGCCGACATCGCCTTCCTCTGCCTCCCCGACGCCGCTGCCAAGGAATCCACCGCGCTCGTCACCAACCCGCGCACCTGCGTCATCGACGCCTCCACCGCCCACCGCGTCGCCGAGGGCTGGACCTACGGCGTGCCCGAGCTCGGCGCCTCCTACCGCGCCGCCATCCGCACCTCCAAGCGGATCGCCAACCCCGGCTGCCACGCCACCGCCTTCGCCCTCGCCGTCCGCCCCCTCCTCCAGCGCGGCCTCCTCCCCGCCGATTATCCCGTCACCTGCTTTTCCCTCACCGGCTACAGCGGCGGCGGCAAAAAGATGATCGCCGACTACGAGCAAAACCCGCCCGCCGCGCTCCAGAGCCCGCGCCCCTACGCCCTCGCGCTCATGCACAAGCACCTCCCCGAGATGCGCGTGCACACCGGTCTCACCCACGCGCCCGTGTTCAACCCCGTCGTCGCATCCTTCTACCAAGGCCTCGCCGTCACCGTGCCGCTCCCGCTGCACGCCCTGCCCGCCGCGCCCACGCCGAAGGCCCTTCACCACGCGCTAACCGAAACCTACGCCGGCGAGAAATTCGTCCGCGTGCTCCCCTTCGGCGACGAAAGCGTCCTCGATGCCGGCTTCTTCGACGTCCAGGCCTGCAACGGCACCAACCGCTGCGATCTCGCCGTCTTCGGCCACGCCGAGCAAGCCGTCGTCATGGCCCGCCTCGACAATCTCGGCAAAGGAGCCTCCGGCGCCGCCATCCAGTGCATGAACCTCCACCTCGGCCTCGACGAGGGCTTGGGTCTCGTCGCCTAATCCGATCCACCACGGATCACACGGATTTCCACGGATAAAAACGCGCCTCGCGGTTCGTCCCTCCGTCCGATCCGTGCATTCCGTGCTATCCGTGGTTAAAAAATCCGTCTCTCCCTCATCCGCGCCCATCCGCGCCATCCGTGGTTAAAAAACTCCGTCACCGCCCGCCATGCCCGCCCTCTTCGAACTGAAATCCGAGATCTCGCCCGCCGCCGTCGAAGCCGTCGACGAGCTCCTCCTCGAGCTCGGCCTCGAAAACTGGAGCCTCCTGCAGGACGTCATCGCCAACCGCGCCTGGCTCGTGGGCATTTTCCCCGACGCCGACGCCGCCCGCGCCAGCTGGGGCGAACTCTCCGCCGCGCTCCCGCCCGAAACCTCCCCCGCCCCCCCCCAGGAGCGCGCCCGCGGCGACCCCGACTGGCGCGACAGCTACAAAGCCCACTTCAAAGCCTGGCGCTGCGGCCGCCTCCACTGGGTTCCCGTCTGGGAACGCGCCACCCACGTCCTCGCCGCCGGCGAAACCGCCATCTGGCTCGACCCCGGCCTCGCCTTCGGCACCGGCAACCACGAGACCACCCGCCTCTGCGTCGAACGCCTCGTCGCCCGCGCCGAGTCCACCTCGCGCCGCGGCCGCGTGATCGACGCCGGCTGCGGCTCCGGCATCCTCGCCCTCTCCGCCGTCCGCCTCGGCTGGACCGACGTCTCCGGCTTCGACAACGATCCCGAAGCCGTCCGCGTCTCCGAGGAAAACGCCGCACTCAACGACCTCGACGGCGCCGTCCGCTTCACCACCGCCGACCTCGTCACCGGCCTCCCCGCCGGCACCCAGGCCGACGTCGTCCTCGCCAACATCCAAGCCGACGTGTTGCTCCGCTTCATTCCGCAATTGGTCAACGCCATCGCCCCCGGCGGCCTGCTCGTCCTCAGCGGCATCCTCGCCCGCGAAAACGACCAGGTCCGCGCCGCCTACGCCGCCGCCACCCCCGGCTGGCGCGTCGAACACCGCCTCATGGGCGAGTGGAGCGACGTCGCCCTCTTCCGCCCGTAAGGCGCCCAGGTGGCCGGGCGGGTCCCTCCGCCCGGAACGACCGCTCGCCGCGTCACCGCTCCGGCTCGTAACACTCCGGCTGAAAGGCCGGCGCCAGCACCGCGATAAATTCCAGCGGCCCCTCCCCATCGGCCCGCAACGCATGCGGGTCGCCCCGCGCGATCGCCACCACCGAACCCGCGCGCACCGACGTCTCCATGCCGTTGAGCCTGGCCACGCCCGTCCCCGAAAGGACCACGAAAAACTCGTCGCACCCAAAGTAGCGGCTCGAACCCGTCGACGCCCCCGCCTCGAGCCGAAATTTCGCCAGGCTCACCGCCTCCGTCCGTTCCACGCCCACACGCCCCACCAGCTCGCGCAGCGTCACGCCCGGCCCCAAGGCGATCTCCGCCGCCGCTTCCGGCCCAAACACCCGGCTCGCCGGCACGCCCTCCGCCTCCCGCCCGTCGTCCGTGCCAGGCGCCGTCGGACGCGTCCGCGAATCCTCTCTCGTCAACGCCGCGATCGCCTCCGCCGCCTCCGGCCAGCCCGCCTGCAACTCGTCCCGGTAGCCCGGCTCGTAGTCGTCCGGGTCAAAGCCCGGCGCCAACGTGCATCCGAAAAACGAATACACCTCGTCGCCCTCCTTCGCCGGTCTCGCGCCCATCCAGGTTCCCGCCCGCACCGTCACCTGCGGCTGCTCTCCCGCAAACACGTCCGCCCCGAGGCGAACCCGCTCCACCCGCCCGTCCGGATGCAGCAACAAAAGCTCCGCCGCATCCCCGCCATAAAAATGCCAGGTCTCGTCCGTCCGCAGCCGGTGCATCGCCGAAAAATCCCGCCGCGTCACCAACGCCACGATCGCGCTCCCCGCCGGCCGCGCCATCCCTCCGCGGCTGGTCGGCGACACCGAGGCCGGCACCCGCGCCTCCGACACCCAACGCAACGCGAACCACGCCCCCTCATCCGGGATGCGTTCCATTTTATAATGCCTGACGAGACGGCCCGCAGGGCCGGACGGGATGGCGGAAGCATCTGATGACATGCACATAAAGGCGAAGCCTCGCCGGGAAAAGTCAGGGACGAAAGCGCGGTGTTTTCCCCGGAATCAACAGCCTGCGCATCAAATCGCGTTTCCGCTGGCCCCTTCCGTGCTCCCATGACCACCGCGTCCCTTATCACCCGCGCATCCCATGGTTCACCCGCACACGGAGCTCCGCTTCGTCAATCCACGCATCGGCTGGGGCGTTTTCGCCACCCGCCTCATTCCGCAGGGCACCATCGTCTGGGCCCTCGACGCCCTCGACCAGCGCTTCACCCCCGAACAAGTCGCCGCCCTCCCCGCCTACGCCCGCAAGCTGCTCCACACCTATTCCTACATCGACGGCGCAGGCCGCCACATTCTCTGCTGGGACCACGCGCGCTTCTTCAACCACTCCTGCGCCGCCAACTGCCTCGCCGTCGGTTACGACTTCGAACTCGCCGTCCGCGATATCCAGCCCGGCGAGGAACTCACCGACGACTACGGCACGCTCAACCCCGCCGAACCCTTTCCCTGCGCCTGCTCCGCCGCCGCCTGCCGCGGCCAGGTCCTCCCCGACGACATGGTCCGCTTCGCCGACGCTTGGAACGAGTCCGCCCGCGCCGCCTTCTTCCGCATCCGCTCGGTCGAGCAACCTCTCTGGGAAATCCTCTCCGCGCCCGAACGCGCCGCCGTCGAGGCCGCACTCGCCGATCCCGCGCTCCTCCGCCCGCTTCACCACCACTACCGCGCCGCGACGCTCACTCCCGCCTAGGCGACGCTTCGGGCGAGCTCTTCACGCCCGGAGACTTTGTCCCGGCCCGCGCAAACGCCTCGAAATTCGGCCGCTTCCGCGCGAACTCCAAAATCAGCTCGGGAAAGGCCTCCCGGACCGGCGACTCCGCCAGATACGCCTCGGCTTCCAGCTTCCGCCCGCGCGAACAAAGCCCGGCATACACGTGCAGCTCGAACTGCAGCCGCAGCCTCCGCACCGTTTCGGCCTCCCCCCGCGCCTCGAGCAAAAACAACCGCGCCTCGAAGGTCGAAAAACGTCCGTCCCCGTTCTGCGCCCGCAACGCGTAGCGGCTCTTTCCCGTCATCGGCAGCCGCACCCGCCGTCCCCAATCCTGCACCTGCGCCAGCATCCCGCCCGCCTGCGCCCAGCTCGCGTCGAGCAGCAGCACTTGCAGCTTCCGCTGTGGCACGGGCGTCCCGCCCGTGATGTCGCCGGGGCGTCCCGCCCCTGCGCCCGCCACGTCCGGCACCTCCTCCCCGTTGGGATGCAAAATCCACAGCTCGCTCGCCTCCGCCCGCACGATCTCCTCGCGCACCAGCGGCCGCTCGCGCCGATACAGATGCACCCGCGAGTCCAGCACCACGCGCGGAATCAAATTGCCCGTGCTCGACGGCCGATGCGCCTCCAACGCATGCTGCAGCACGTCCACGTGGATCGGGCACGCCTCCGCCCGCTGCGCCGCGCAGATGCACCAGCGCGGCGGCAGTTCGCAACGCTCGCAACGATGCGTCCCCTGAAGCACGACACTACGCGCCATCGCCGCCTCCCCCGCCCACCTCGCTCAAGTGGTCCGGATGCCGACGCGCATGCACGAGAGCGAGCACATGGAGCGTTTCATCGCTGACCTCATAATAAACCAGATACGGAAACGGCCGGCGCCTCCGGCACGGAAAACCATGCGGGCCCGCATGGTCTCCACCCCGCCAGGTCGCGATCGCGCGAACCACCGATTTGACGCGCTCGCCAAAATCCGCCGCCAGACGCTCGGACACTCTCCGGTAGTGATCGCTCGCCTCGTTCAGATCCTCGCGAAAACGGGTGCTGAACACCACCTTCATGCCGACTCACCAAACACGGCCTCGAAAGAAAGGCCCTTGTCCTCGCCGGACCTCAAACGCGCCAAACGATCCTGCAAATCGGCTCGGATCTCCTCATCGCTTCGATCGCCGACGGCCACGCTATCCAAGAGCAGACGCGCCAGAGCCGCCCGTTCTTCCGGCGGCAAACTCAAGGCCTCCTCAGCCAGATAAACGCTCGTCAAAGCCATGCCGCGAACAATGCCCGCCCTCGCCACCGTGGCAAGGTCGCTTCGCCCCGCCACCCCCTCACCTCCCCCGCGCCGCCCGCAGCACCGCCTCGGTGATCAACTGCCCCGCCGGCCCGTGCAGATTCGCCTCGGCCGCGTGCGTCGCCCAAGGCAGCTCGATGAACACGTGCGGCACGCCCGCCTTCGCCAGCTCCGCCGTCAGCCGCTCGCTGTGCCGGCACCACACCAGTTCGTCCAATTTCCCGTGGATGAGCAACGTCGGCGGCGCGCCCGCGTGAACCAATTTCTCCCCGCTCGCGCTCCGAAACCGAGCCCGCGCCTCGTCGCCATCCGGCCCGCCGCCGAGAAACTGCGACATCAGCTTGTGCGAGTTCAGCGCGTCGTGCTCGGAGCGGATCGACCACACAAACTCCATGTCGTGGCACGCATACAACGCCACCACCGCGCGCACGCCGGGCAGCTTCTCCCCATACGCCGTCGCCGTCGCGATCTGCCCGCCCGCGCTCCGCCCCAGCAGCGTCAACCGCTCCGGATCGATGCCCAGCTTCGCCGCGTTTTCGCGCAAGCACCCGAGCACCGCGCGCAAATCCTCCGCCTGCGCCGGCCACGGATGCGCCGGCGCCAACCGATAATCAAACGCCGCCACCGCCACTCCCCGCGCCGCCAGCCAGCGGTTCAACCCCGCCAGCTCCGCGCGATCCCCACCATCCCACCCCCCTCCATGCACCAGCACCACGCATGGCGCACCGCTCCCCGGCATTGCGTCACCTATTGGGTTACACAGCTTGGGGAGCTGCGCCCGATAAAAATCCACCGCCCGCCCCTGCGCGTCGAAGGCTTCCGCGGGCACGGCTTCCGCGCGCGTCGGCCAACGCAGCAAACGCGACCACGCCCATGGCTTCGCCCCCGCGCCGAACACCTCGGTCAGCCGCCTGTCCACCTCGCCGCTCATCCTCCACGCCAAACACGCCGGACGCGCGAAGCCCGCCGCCGCCAGCGCCGCCAAGACCGCCGCCACGCCCGCGAGTCCTCGCTCCACCGTGCCGCCTTCCGGCACCCACGCCACCCGCCCCGCCGCGACCGCCAGCAGCGCCGCCGGCCAACACCACACATAGCCCAGCTCCGTCGCGAACAAGGCCACCCACCACGCGCGATAAGTCCGCGCCGGCCACACGGAAAACCGCGCCGCCGCCAGCAAGCCCGTCGCGGCCAGGAGTATTAGGGAAGCCTGAAACACCCCCGCACCCCGCCGCTACCCGTCGCCGACCGCAAATCCGAAATCGCGCAAGCGCCTCCGCGTTCATAGGCTTCACGCTTTCTTCCGCCATGTCCTCCCTCAAGCCCTACCCGACCGGTCTCGGCACCAAGTCCCTCCACGCCGGCCAGAGCCCCGACTCCGCCACCGGCTCGCGAGCCGTCCCTCTCTACCAGACCACGAGCTACGTCTTCCGCGACACCGAGCACGCCGCGAACCTCTTCGCGCTAAAGGAACTGGGCAACATCTACACCCGCATCGGCAACCCCACCACCGAGGTCTTCGAGCAACGCGTCGCCGCGCTCGAAGGCGGCACCACCGCCGTCGCCCACGCCTCCGGCCAGGCCGCCATCACCGACGCCATCCTCAACCTCGCCGGCGCCGGCGACCACATCGTCTCCGTCTCCCAGCTCTACGGCGGCACCTACAACCTCTTCCACCACACCCTCCCCAAGCTCGGCCTCGAGATCACCTTCGTCGACGCCGACGACCCCGAGGCCTTCCGCCGCGCCCTCCGCCCCAACACCAAGGCCTTTTACGGAGAAGGCCTGGGCAACCCCGCGCTCAACATCTTCCCCGTCGAGGAGGTCGCCAAGATCGCCCGCGAGGCCGGCGTGCCCCTCATCCTCGACAACACCTGCCTGAGCCCGATCCTCCACCGCTCCTTCGAGTGGGGCGCCAACATCGTCGTCCACTCCACCACGAAATACCTCGCCGGACACGGCACCTCCATCGGCGGCATCGTCGTCGACGGCGGCAACTTCGACTGGGGCTCCGGACGCTTCCCCTCCTTCACCACCCCCGATCCCTCCTACCACGGCCTCGTGCACTGGGACGCCTTCAAGGCCTTCCCGCCCGCCGGCGGGGCCAACGTCGCCTTCGCCCTGAAAATGCGCCTCCAGCTCCTGCGCGACGTCGGCGCCTGCATCAGCCCCTTCAACGCCTGGCAGTCCCTCATCGGCATCGAGACGCTGCACCTCCGCATGGAGCGCATCTGCCAAAACGCCCTCGCCGCCGCCCGCTTCCTCCAGGACCACCCGGAGGTCGCCTGGGTCAACTACCCCGGCTTGCCCGGCTCCAAATACCACGCCGCGGCCAACAAGTATCTGAGCGGCGGATACGGCGGCCTCCTCGGCTTCGGCGTCAAGGCCGGCTTCGAGGGCGCCAAACGCACCATCAACGCCCTGAAACTGTTCAGCCACCTCGCCAACATCGGCGACGCGAAGAGCCTCGCCATCCACCCCGCCAGCACCACCCACAGCCAGCTCACGCCCGCCGAGCAGACCGCCTCCGGCGTCCAGCCCGACTACATCCGCCTCAGCTTCGGCTGCGAGGACTTCGCCGACCTCAAGGCCGACCTCGAGCAGGCCCTGAGCAAGGCATAATTCAACGCAGAGGCGCGGAGACGCGGAGAGAGGAAGGCTGCAGGATACCGGATCTCGCATTCTCCGCGCCTCTGCGTCTCCGCGTTAAAATATTGGTCTTATCGCCCAAGTCCCCCATGTGCACCCGCTTCGTCCTCGAGATTCCGATCGCCGAGGCCGGCTTTAAAAAGTTCGGCCTCGATGTCATCGCGGCCGCGGTCGCCAAAGCGGAAAGCCGTTTCAACATCGCTCCCGGCACCGATCTCCTCGCCCTCCGCGCCGGAGACAAGCCCCGCACCGCCCGCGTCTTTCGCCCGCGCTGGGGCATCATCGCCTCCGACTCCTCCGGCTCCTCGCCCCAGGCTCCCGGCTCCCTGCTCCTAAACGCCCGCGCCGAGACGCTCGCTCAGAAACCCACCTTCCGCGAAGCCTTTCGCCGCCGCCGCTGCCTTATTCCCGCGACCGGCTTCTACGAATGGGAAAAACGCGGCCGCGCCCGCCTGCCCTGGCTCTTCCGCCGGGCCGGCTCCGAGCCCTTCGCCTTCGCCGGGCTCTGGGAACCGCGCGCCGCCGATGGCGAGCCCGCCACCGTCATCGTCACCACGCCGCCCAACTCGCTCATGGCGCCGCTCCACCACCGCATGCCGGCGCTACTCGTGAGCGCGGAGGCCTGCCGCGCCTGGCTCGACGTCTCCGCCACCGAGTCCGACCTCGCCGCCCTTCTCGCGCCCGCCGACGCCTCGCAAATGACCGCCACGCCCGTCAGCCCGCGCATGAACCGCTCCGAATTCGATTCGCCCGACTGCGTTGCCCCCGCCGTCCACGGCGTCGCGCCACGCGACGAAGACGACTCCGAGAACCTCGAGCTCGGCCTCTGAAAGGTGGACGGGCGCGTCCCCGCGCCCGTGGGTCGACCTCCGAGCAGCGGGCGCAGGGACGCACCCGCCCACCCTGCGCGCCAAAGCCCAATCACGTCCCCGTCGTCCCGTCCGTGGTGTTCTGCACCGCCGTGGCCGCACGCGGCGTCATGTCGCGCCGACGCCGGTTGCTCACGTTGTCCCCATCGTGCGGACGCAAGCCCCAGAAGGTGAAGGACGAGAGCGCCGTCAGCACGCCCACCGTCAGATAAGCCCGATGCAGCGCCGGCACGAGAATCTCGGGCGGCGGATGCAGCTCCGTGCCGACGAACCACGCCGCCAGCATCGAGCCCGTCGCCACGCCGAAGCTCAGCGAAAGCTGCTGCCCCGTGCTCGCGATGCTCCCCGCCCGGCTCGCCGCCTCGTCCGGCACGTCCGCGTAAACGAGCGAGTTCATGCAGGTAAACTGAAGCGAAGAGAAAAAGCCCTGCGTCAGCGTCATCGCCAGCAACACCGCCGTCGGCACGCCCGGCGACACCAGCGAGTAGCTCGCGAGCATGCCGCCGAGCAGCACCGTGTTCACCATCAGCAGATTTCGGTGCCCCCACTTCGCGAGCAGCCGGCGGCTCAGGACTTTCATCCCGATCGCCGCCATCGCCTGCGGCATCGTGAGCAAACCCGCCTGCCAGGGCGCGTAACCGAGCCCGAGCTGAAACAAGAGCGGCAACAAAAACGGCGACGCGCCGACGCCGAGCCGAGTCACGAAACCGCCCAGCACCGCGACGCGAAAGGTCCGCACCTTGAGCAGCGCCAGATCGAGCAGCGGACGCGCCACGCCGCGCGCATGCCAGCCATAGGCGCAGAGCAAGACCACCGCACCCGCGAGCAACATGCCCACCGACGACAGCGGCGCGCGATGTTCGCCGAAAACCTCGAGGACATACGAGAGAAGCGCGATGCCCGTGCCGAAGAGAACAAAGCCGGCGAAATCCATCGGCGCCGGCGCCTCGTCGCGAAAGTCCGGCATGTGCTTCCGCGTCATCCAAAGCCCCGCGAGCGCGATCGGCAGATTGAGCAGAAAGATCGCCCGCCAATGAAACCAGGTGACGATCAAGCCGCCCGTCGTCGGCCCCAGCAGCGGCCCGAGCAGCGCCGGGATCACCACGAAGTTCGTCACCGCCAGCATCTGCGAACGCGGATAGCTTCGCACCAGCGCGAGGCGCCCCACCGGCACCATCATCGCCCCTCCCATGCCCTGCAAAATGCGCGCCGCGACGAGCAGCCCCGACGAGGTCGCCGCCGCGCAGAGCAGCGAACCGGCGAGAAACAGCCCGATCGCCCAGAGAAACACGCGCCGCGTGCCGAAACGATCCGCCGCCCAACCGCTCGCCGGGATGAAAACCGCCAGGCTGAGCGTGTAGCTCGAGAGCACGGACTTCAGGCTGAGCGGCGACACGCCAAGATCCGTCGCCATGGTCGGCACCGCGGTGTTCAGCACCGTGGCGTCGAGATTCTCCATGAACAACGCCGCCGCCACGAGCCACGGCAACACCCCGCGCACGGGCTTGTCGGCGGAGACGGCGGGAGGCTCGGGGCTCGTGTTGGACACGCGTCCGACCTTAGCGCGTTCCCGTCGCGCCGCCAGCGGCCCGCTCCAGTATCTCCACGGTCTTTCGCCACTCCGCCCCCGTTTTCTCCCCCTCGGCCTGCGCGTCGAGGATGCCCTTCACGAAGTCCGCGCCCTTGAAGTCGGGCCACGGTTCGACGGCCTGAAGCCGCGCCGCCCGCTGCGCCAGCGCCTCGGAATCCGACTTGTCCACCCGACCCTCGGCGATGTCTAGCGCAAGCGCGTCGGCTTCGCGTCCGAACTCGTCCAAACGCGCCAGATGCTCCGACAAAGAGCCCGTCCTCTTGCGACCCTCCAGCAAAAGGGCGGGAATGAAATCCGACTCTTCGATGAAGCTTTTTATCGCTCCCTCCAGCACGACGTCGTCCCAGAGTCCGATCCGCCGCGACTTCAGTTCGACGACCGCCTCGCGTCCCTCGAATAGGATCCGCGCCTGCCGGCCCGATATGTCCAGCTCCAGCAAAGCCACCCCGTAGCGATTCTGGCCGGGCTCCAACCAGAAGGATCCGGCGGGGGTTTCGAAAGAAACGGCGGAGCGCTCCGCCTCCACCGCGAGGCCCGCCATGCGCAGCACGCTCGGATCGATACGGTCGGACTTGAAGCCCAGCGCGCGCGCCTTCCGCTCCAAAGCGCGGCGCAACTTCGTCCCCGGCGCCTTCCAGAGCGGGTCCGCGCGCACCATATCCGCGAAAGAGGTCGGCGGCGGCAAGGCCCGCAACTCCGCCAGCAAGGCCGCCGCCTCGTCCGGCGAGAGCTCGCCGGCGCGGGCCTGCAGCCGCCCCAGCAAGCCGGCCACGAGATTCTGTTGCCGCGACCAATCCTCGGTGGACAGCCCCGTCCCCACGCTCAGATAAAGCGCGAGCCCGTCCAATATCGCCGCGTCGCCGGCAGCCGCGCCTCCTTGGTGTTGCTGCGCGACGACGGCGCGGGCGGCCGCCAGCGACGACAGGATCTTGAAAAAATCGGGATCGTAGCCGGCCGCCAAGGGATCGTGCACCGCCGTCCATTGCGGCGCCCCTTCGCGGCCTAGCGCAATGGCCGCGGCGATTTTCCCGCGAGCCTCGAGCACCGACCGCGAAAGCTCCGCGTCGGATTTCGAGGACCCGACCGCATCGCGCTCCTCGGGATTCAGACGGTTGAACGTCTTGATCGCGTCCGCGTAGGGATGGCCCGCCTCCACCGGAAAAGGCACGGGCCCGTTGGGACGTCGCGCCACGGCGAACAACGAGGACGCCGCGCTCGCGAAAACGAATGCGCACACAAACACCAGACCGAGGCGCCGGGGGCGTATGGGTAAACGCATCGCACGAGCCTGCAAAGCCCGCTCCCGCCGCGTCAACCGGCGACGAGGACGAGACGCCGGTCTACGCCCCACCCGACCGCTTCGGCGCGCGGGACGACCGCACCAGATCGACCCCGTAGAGCGCGAGCCCGGCCCAGATAAACGCGAAGGCCGCGAGCCGGTCCCGCGCCAGCGGCTCGTGAAACACCGCCCAGCCCACGAGAAACTGCAAGGTCGGCACGAGGTATTGCAAAAGCCCGAGTGTGGTCAGCCGCAGTCGCCGCGCGCCGTCGGCGAAGAGCAAGAGGGGCGTCGCCGTCACGACTCCGCTGAGAACGATCAGGCTCTCGACGCCCGCCGACGCATGCCCGAGCGCGCCGCGTCCCTGCCAAGCCAGCCATCCGAGGTAGCCGAGCGCGAACGGCGTGAGCAGCACGGTCTCGAGGGCGAAGCCCGGCAGCGCCGGCAGAGCGGCGCGTTTCTTCAGCACGGCATACGGCGCCCAGCTAGCCACGATCCCGAGCGAGATCCACGGAACCGACCCCGTGCGCCAGATCAGCAAGGCCACGCCGCCCGCCGCGACCGCCAGCGCGAGCGTTTGCATCCGCGAAAGGCGTTCGCCCAGAGCGAAGCGGCCGACCAGCACGGCGGCGAGCGGTTGCAGGAAATAGCCGAGGGAACATTCGATCACGCGGCCGTGCGCGACGCCCCACACGAACACGAGCCAGTTGATCGTGAGAAACACGCCCGCCGCGAAACTTGTTCCGATCAAGGCCGGCCGACGCAGCGCGGCCGCGAGCTCGCGAAAGCCGCCGAGCATGGGGAGCAGAAGCGCCACCGCGGCGAGCGACCACACGTGTCGGTGGGCGATCAGCTCGAGCGCATCGACCGAGGCGAGTTGCCGCCAGAAGAGTGGAAACAGTCCCCAGCAAAGGTAGGCGCCGAGGGCGGAGGCTATCCCGCGCGGTGAATCAGGCGGAGCGGCGGAGGTGGACATGACGGACAGAGGGACGTCGGGGGACGACGAGATCGCTCAATCGCGAGATACCAGCCCCCGCCTGGATTCGCACGCACAGGTGAGCGCGCGCGTCCCTGCGCACGCCGCGTGGAGTCCACGGTGTCCGAGCCACGGGCGGAGGAAACCACGCGTCCACCAAAAGACCGGAAAAATTAGCAGATCGGTTTCGGCCGGCATCGGTGTGAAAAATCGGGGCGACAAAAAAGCCGGTCGCCCGAGAGCGACCGGCTTTGGAGAGGAGAGTGAAACGTGTTTCGCGTTTCTCGCGACGTCCACGAGAGCGTCGCTCAGGTCTCGTAGGCGGGCAGTTGCTTGTCGACCGTCACCTTGTCGAGCTTGGCGAAGGCGGGAAGGCCGTGCTCGAACGCGACCTGGGTCTCGCCCTGGATGAGCGGGGTCGCGTAGCGGATGAACTGGTGGTTCATGGAGACGCCGTCCTCGTTGATCCACTCGCGGGGGAGCTTCTTTACGCCGTTGGCGATCTCGGAGAGGGGGGCGAGGCCGGTCTCGACCGTGTAGTGGTCGGTGGTGCCGCGCTGGAGCGTGACCATCTTGTCGGTCTCGCCGCGGATCGCGGCCTTGACCGCCATCTGGCCGGCGAGGAAGGCCTCGTCGGCGTCGGCCTTGGAGCCGGCGTGGGCGGCGCAGCGCTGGGCCATGCCGAGCTTCACCGTGCGGCACTTGATGCCGGGGAGGTTCTGCTCGACGAGGGACTGGAGGTAGTCGGCGGCGCCGCCGAGCTGGGCGTGGCCGAAGGCGTCGGTCTTGTCGTCGGCGGCGATGTAGTTGCCGTCGGCGTCGACGAGGCCCTCGCCCACGACGACGAGGCAGTATTTCTCGCGCTTCAGGACGCGTTGGATGTCGGCGGTGAACTTCTCGGGGCTAAAGGCGACCTCGGGGAGGTAGATGAGGTGCGGGGCGTCGTGCGGATGGTCCTTGCGCTTCGCGAGCGAGGCGCCGGCGGCGATCCATCCGGCGTTGCGGCCCATGACCTCGACGATCTGCACGAGGTCGTGCTGGCCCATCGCGGCGTTGTCGCAGGCGATCTCGCGGATGGTGGTGGAGATATACTTGATGACGGAGCCGTAGCCCGGGGTGTGGTCGGTGACGGGCAGGTCGTTGTCGATCGTCTTGGGGATGCCGATCACGCGGAGCTCGTAGCCCTGCTGCTGGGCGAGCTTGGAGATCTTGTCGGCGGTGTCCTGGGAATCGTTGCCGCCGGCGTAGAAGAAGTAGCGGATGTTGTGCGCCTTGAAGACCTCGAGGACGCGGTCGAAGTCGGCCTGCTTCTTGAGCTTGTAGCGGCAGGTGCCGAGGGCGGCGCCGGGGGTGACCTTGAGGCCGCGGATGGTCTGCTGGCTCTCGGCCGCGAGGTCGATGAGATCCTCGTTGAGGATGCCGAGCACGCCGTTGAGGGCGCCGTAGATTTCCTCGATGTCGGGATGGTTCAGCGCTTCCGAGATCACACCCGCAAGGGAGGCGTTGATGACGGCGGTGGGGCCGCCGGACTGACCGACAAGGACATTACCTACGAGATCTTCGGACATGGCTGTGTGCTTTGGTTAAAGGGTTTCGAACTCTAAACGTGAACGGGCAGCGTGCCGAGCGGCGCGAGGCGCTGGCAAACTCAAATTTCCCCGGGAAAAGGATCGGACCCGCCCGCGTAAACCGCCTGATGCCGCCCGCCGGACGGCCAAAGGATGAGGCCTTTTCGCCAATCCAGTCCCGGCCTTCGCCTTTGCGGCTGGCCGGTGGGGCCGGCAGCGTGTTCAGGCCCCGATGAGCTCTTCATCCTACGCCTTCCTCGCACTGTTCGGAGGGATCGCCCTGATCTTCCCGCTGCTTTTGCTGAGCGTGGCGCGCCTGTGGACGAAGGCCTTTCAACCCGCCCGCCCCGGCCCGGTGAAAAACTCCACCTACGAGTGTGGCCTCTCCGCCGAAGGCGAGGTCTGGATCCAGTTCAAGGCCCACTACTACCTCTACGCGATCTTCTTCCTGATCTTCGACGCCGAAGCCCTCTTTCTCCTGCCCGCCGCCGTCGCCTTCACCTCCCTGCCCGTCGGCGCGCTCGTCACGGTGCTCGTTTTCCTCCTGCTGCTGGTCGAAGGCCTCGTCTGGGCCTGGCACCGCGGCCACCTCGAATGGCAATGAGCACCGCCTCCTTCACTTCCCCCGCGGGCGCCGCGCCCGGCGCCTCCGCTCCCGCCGCGAAGCCCAAGCCCTTCCCCGCCTGCGGCGACATCCCCGACGCCGAGCGCGAAGAGCTGCGCCGCCGCGGCATCCTCGTCACCTGCCTCGAAGAGCTCTACGGCTGGGGCCGCGCCAACTCCATCTGGCCCCTGCAATTCGGCCTCGCCTGCTGCGCCATCGAGATGATCGCCGCCGCCACCGCGCGCTTCGACATCGCCCGCTTCGGCGCCGAGATCTTCCGCCCCTCCCCCCGCCAGGCCGACCTCATGATCGTCTCGGGCACCGTCACCAAGAAGATGGCCCCGCAGGTCGTGCGCCTCTGGAACCAGATGCCGGAGCCCAAATACTGCATCGCCATGGGCGCCTGCGCCATCTCCGGCGGCCCCTTCAAGCAAGGCTACAACGTCCTCAAGGGCATCGACCGCTTCATCCCGGTCGACATCTACATCCCCGGCTGCCCGCCCCGGCCCGAGGCCCTGCTCAACGGCCTCGTCAAACTCCAGGAAAAGATCCGCGCCGAACGCATCACCGGCGAACACGCCGCCCGCCACCTGCGCCCCGAGGTCATCGCCGAAATCCCCGTCCCCGAATGCGGCGAAACCGACCTCGTCCCGCCCTTCGCCCCCGGCGCCTTCCGCCCGCCGACCCCGCCGGCCCTGGCCGCGCAACCGGCCGCATCCCCGGCAACCTCGTCTCGATCTCAATCCTCATCCGCCGCCGCCGCGCCGTCCGCGCCCGCCGCCAAAGCCTGAGCCGCCCGCCATGGAAACGCCCGAGCAAATCCGCACCCGCCTCCTCGCCCGTTTCCCTTCGGCCAAAATCGAGGTGGCCCAAAACCCCGGCCCCGCCGCGCAACACGGCCTGCTGATCGACGCCACCCGCGCCAGCGCCATCGCCCGCTTCCTCCGCGACGACCCCGAGCTGCTCCTCGACTACTGCTCCAACGTCACCGGCCTCGACTGGCCGGAACGCGAGATCGTCGAGACCGTCAAAAAATCCGTCCCCGATCCCGCCGGCGGCCCCGCCAAGGTCGTCGAAGAGAAAACCAAGCGCACCGAGCCCGGCCGCCTCGAAGTCGTTTACCACCTCTACTCCATGGCCCGCCGCCATGGCCCGGTCATCCTCCGCCTCCGCACCGCCGACCGCGCCGCGAACGTCACCCTGCCCTCGCTCACGCCCGTCTGGCGTTCCTGCGATCTCCAGGAGCGCGAGGTCTTCGACCTTTTCGGCGTCGTCTTCGAGGGCCACCCAAATCTCCGCCGCATCCTGATGTGGGACGGCTTCACCGGCCACCCGATGCGCAAGGACTACGTCCCTCCCGACGATCACGAATGGGAGCCCACGCCGCACGGCGAGGTGCTCGAACGTGCCAAGGCCGCCCGCGCGGCCGCGGCCCCGGCGGAGACCCGCCCATGATCCAGCCCGACACGCTTTTCCCCGCCGGCGGCCCCGCGTCCACCGGCCCGACTTTTCGTCGCGTCCACGATACCTTCCACGGCGACCTCCTCGAGGTCTCCATGGGCCCACAACACCCGTCCACCCACGGCGTGTTCCGCATGAACGTCACGCTCGACGGCGAGCAGATCGTCGGCCTCCGCCCCGTCTTCGGCTACCTCCACCGCAACCACGAAAAGCTCGCCGAGGACATGAGTTACCTCGCGTCGATGCCCTACACCGACCGGCTCGACTACCTCTGCGGCCTCACCAACAACTGGGCCTACGCCCTCGCCGTCGAGAAACTCTCCGGCCAGCCCGTCCCCGAACGCGCCGAATACCTCCGCGTCATCCTCGGCGAGATGACGCGTCTCGTGAACCACGCCTGCCTCGTCGGCTTCCTCTTCAACGACCTCGGCACCTCCTTCACCCCGCTCCTCTACGCCTTCCGCGAGCGCGAAAAGATGCTCGACCTCTTCGAGGCCCTCACCGGCTCCCGCATGATGGGCAACTTCATGCGCTTCGGCGGCTGCCGCGTCGACCCGACGCCCGAGTGGCTCGCCGCCGCCGCCAAGCTCGTCGACGCCTTCCCGTATTTCCTCGACGAATACGAGACGCTCCTCACAGGCAACGAGATCATGCTCGCCCGCACCCAGGGCGTCGGCCGCCTCGACGCCGCCCAGGCGATCAACGCCGGCATCACCGGCCCCTGCCTCCGCGCCTCGGGCGTGAACTACGACCTCCGCAAGGTCGACGGCTACGGCGTCTACCCGCGCCTCGATTTCCGCGTTCCCCTCGGCGACCACGGCGACACCTACGACCGCTACATGATGCGCGTCCTCGAAATGCGCGAGTCGGTCAAAATCCTCCAGCAAGCCTTTCGCGCCCTCCCCGACGGCCCTGTCCTCGACCCCAAGGCCAAGCAGCGCGGCCTCCGCCCGAAGGTCGGCGAAGCCTACGGCCGCATCGAGGGCCCGAAAGGCGAACTCGGTTTCCACCTCGTCAGCGACGGCACGCCCAATCCCTACCGCTACCGCGTCCGCCCGCCCTCGCTCATCAACCTCACCCTCCTCGAGGAGATGTGCGTCGGCCACACCCTCGCCGACGCCGTCGTCATCCTCGGCTCCATCGACATCGTCCTCGGCGAGGTCGACCGCTGAGCCGCCACGCCAGCCCAACCCCGCGCCCACCATGATCGGCACCGGCATCCTCAAAGGCCTCGCGGTCACCGCCAAAAACTTCCTCGGAAGCTACCATGATCCCGCGCGGCTCGTGACCGAGGAATACCCCGAGCAGCCCGCCCGCCTCCCCGAGGCCTACCGCAGCTTCCCCATGCTGGTCTGCGAAGACGCCGCCGACCCCATGGGCACGCTCCGCTGCGTCGCTTGCCAGATCTGCGAGAAGGAATGCCCGCCGCAGTGCATTTTCATCGAGAAATCGAAGGACAAGAAGCCCGACGCCACCGGCAAACCCCAGCTCTACCCGACCACCTTCACCATCGACACCTCCGTCTGCATGGGCTGCGGCATCTGCGCCGAGGTCTGCCCCTTCGACTCCATCAAGATGGACAAGGTCTTCGAGATCGCCGCCACCAACCGCTTCGAGGGCCTCCTCCTCCAGCGCGAGCAACTCGCCAAACCCAACAGCTACTTCCACCAGATCCGCCCGACCGCCGCCGCCGAGGTCGATACCCGCCTCGCCGCCGACCGCAAGGCCGCCGAGGAAAAAGCCCGCGCCACCGCCGCCGCCAAAACGGCCAAAGCCCCCGCCCCCGCGCCATGAATCCCAATCCCCGCATCCCAGGTGGACGGGCGCGGCCCGGCCCCCCGGGCGCGCCGCCCCGGCCGCCGGCGCCCGGGCGCCCCCCCCCCCCAGGGCACCCCCCCGCCCGCGCCCGCCCCCCCCCCCCCCGAGCCCCCCCCACCCACCCGGGGGGGGGGGGGGCGCCCCGGCGCGGGGGGGCGGCGCCGCCGGCTGGGGCCGCGGGGCCCCCCCCGCCCACCTGGACACCCCGCCTCCGGCTCCGTCCAGCCCTCGCCATGAGCACCGCCCTCCCCACGGGTTCGTTCCTCGAACGCGCCCCGCTCCTCCTCCGCGACGCCCTCGTCGACCTCTTCCCGCCCGCGCTCCAGTGGCTCGTCCACCACGTCCTCAGCGTCTCGGCGATCCTCACCGTCTTCGGCCTCTTTTTTGCCTTCACCACCATCGCGGAGCGCAAGCTCCTCGCCCGCGTGCAAAACCGCCGCGGCCCCAACCGCACCGGTCTACCCTTCCTGCGCGGCCTCAAGCTCAACGGCCTCTCCCAACCCTTCGCCGACGCCGTCAAAGCCTTCACCAAGGAGGACGTCGTCCCCGCCGCCGCCGACAAGCTCCTCCACTTCCTCGCGCCCGTCCTGATCGTCGCCTGCTCGCTCCTCGGCTTCGCCGTCCTGCCCTTTGGCCGCAACCTGGTCCCGGTCGAGCTCGACGCCGCGATTCTCTACTTTTTCGCCGCCGGCACCATCTCCGAACTCGCCATCTTCATGGCCGGCTGGGGCAGCCATAACAAATACTCGCTCCTCGCCGCCATGCGCGCGCTCGCCCAGCTCATCAGCTACGAGCTCCCGCTGGTCCTCTCCGTCGTGCCCGCCGTCCTCTTCGTCGGCACGCTCTCCACCCGCGACATCGTCCTCGCCCAGTCCGGCTGGACCCTCGGCGTTCTCCCCCACTGGCACGTCTTCACCCCCTGGGGCTTCGCCGGCTTCCTCATCTTCCTCGTCGCCGCCCTCGCCGAGAGCAACCGCTCCCCCTTCGACCTCCCCGAGGCCGAGAGCGAGCTCATCGCCGGCCACCTCACCGAGTATTCGGGCTTCAAATACGCTCTCTTCTTCATGGCCGAGTATTTCGGCCTCACCGCCCTGAGCGGTCTCGGCGTCACCGTCTTTCTCGGCGGCTGGCAGGCGCCCTGCGCCTTTCTCGAGTTCATCCCGTCCTACGTCTGGTTCATGGCCAAGCTCGCCGCGATGATCTGCTTCTTCATCTGGATCCGCGGCACCTTCCTCCGCCTGCGCATCGACCAGCTCATGCGCCTATCCTGGAAGTTCCTCGTCCCCCTCGCGCTTTCCAACCTCGCCGCCGCCGCCTTCTGGGCGCTCACGCCCGGCTGGACCGGCCCGCTCCTTCTCGTCCGCTGGCTCGTCAGCTTCGCCTTCGTCGCCGCGCCCTTCGCGCTCCTGAGCCGCCGCCTCTTCTCCGGCCTCGGCGCCCGCACCTACCGCTACGCTGCGTCATGAACCTCGCGCTCCTCCTCATCGCGATCCCGCTCCTCGGCGCCGCCGCCGTGGCCATGACGCTGCGCAAGCTCATCCACAGCGTGCTCCTCTTCGTCGGATCCTGGGCCGGCGTCGCTGCCTTCTACCTCTGGGCCGGCGCCGAGTTCGTCGCCTTCGCGCAAATCCTCGTCTACGTCGGCGCCGTCTCGATGGTCGCGCTCTTCGCCGTGCTCCTCACGCGCCCGGCCGATTCCCCCAAACAACGCGATCTAGCCACCAAGCGTCGCGCCTTCGCCGGCATCCTCGCCGCCCTCGCCGTCGCCATCGTCCTCCTCAAAGCGATCTTCTCCACCCCTTTCGCCACGCAGGCCTCCTCCACCACCGCGCCCGCGGTTCCGGTGAAACAACTCGGCCTCGTCCTCCTCGGCGACCACGCCGCCGCCCTCCTCATCGTCGGCCTCGTCCTCACCGTCGCCCTCCTCGGCGCCATCGTCATCGCCTCGACCGACAAATCGGAGGACCACCGATGAGCCGCTTCATACCTCAATCTTCACCACGGATTTCACGGATCTCCACGGATACAATCCATCGTCTCCGCCTTATCCGTGTTAATCCGTGTAATCCGTGGTTAAAAAAATCTGCTTCACGGGCTGAGGGACAATCGGAGGACCGCGCATGATCCTGAGCCCCCTGCACCTCTGCCTCGCGCTCTCCACGCTGATTTTCTGCATCGGCCTGGCCGGCGCGCTCACGCGCTCCAACACCATCCTCGTGCTGCTTGGCGTCGAACTGATGCTCAACGCCGCCAACCTCAACTTCATCGCCTTCTGGCGCTACGGCCCGAACCCCGAGGCCGCCACCGGCATCGTCTTCGTGCTCTTCTCCATCGCCGTCGCCGCGGCCGAGGCGGCAGTCGGCCTCGCCCTCGTCATCGCGATCCATCGCCACCGGCGCAGCGTCCGCCTCGCCGAGGCCTCCGAATTGAAAGGCTGAACCAAACCATGAGATCGGCCCAACGCTCCCGAACACGTCGTCTCCTCACGGGTGGAGCGCGTTGTCCCCAACGCGCTGGATCGAGGCGGCCTCTCCTAAACGCTTTGGGGACAACGCGTTCCACCTTCACGCACACGAACAAGGCTGAGCCATGACCCTCTCCGCCCAATACCTCTGGCTCATCCCGACTCTGCCGCTCGCCGCCGCCGCGATCGGCGCCCTCGCCCCGCTGCGCGCCCGCGCGCTCTGCGCCGGAGCCACCATCGCCACGATGGCCGGGGCCTTCGTCCTCTCCTGCCTCGCCCTCGCAGGCGCGCTCGCCGAGCCCGCCGCGCACCAGGTCTTCAACTTCGCCTGGTTCGACCTCGGCGCCGGCGCCCTCCGCCTCGGTTTCCTTCTCGATCCGCTCACCGCCTTCATGTGCGTGATGGTCACCTTCGTCGGCCTGCTGATCTTCATCTTCAGCACCGCCTACATGAAGGAGGACGACCGCTTCGCCCGCTTCTTCTGTTTCCTCAGCCTCTTCGCCGCCGCGATGCTCGGCCTCCTCGTCGCCAACAGCCTCCTTCTCCTCTTCGTCTGCTGGGAACTCGTCGGCCTCGCCTCCTACCTCCTCATCGGCTTCTGGTTTCACAAACCATCCGCCGCCGCCGCCGCGAAAAAGGCCTTCATCACCACGCGCATCGGCGACCTCGGTTTCCTCCTCGGCCTGCTCTGGCTCCAGGACGCGCAAGGCTCGCTCCTCCTCTACGACGGCGGCGCCGGCATCCTCGAAAGCGCCGCGCTCGCAAACCTCTCCCACCTGCTCCCCTGCGGCCTCGCCCCCTCCACCGCCATCGGCCTGCTCCTCTTCTGCGGCGCCGTCGGCAAGTCCGGCCAGTTCCCGCTCCACGTCTGGCTGCCCGACGCGATGGAAGGCCCCACGCCCGTCTCCGCGCTCATCCACGCCGCCACCATGGTCGCCGCCGGCGTCTTTCTCATCGCGCGCGTCTACCCGCTCATGTCCGCCGACCAGGCGCTCGCGAACGTTCCCGTCCACGCGCTCACCGTCGTCGCCTTCATCGGCGCCATCACCGCCCTCCTCGGCGCCGTCATCGCCGTCGCACAAAACGACATCAAGCGCATCCTCGCCTTCTCCACCGTCTCGCAGCTCGGCTACATGATGCTCGCGCTCGGTGTAGGCTCCTGGACCGCCGCCATCTTCCACCTCCTCACCCACGCCTTCTTCAAGGCCCTGCTCTTCCTCGGCGCCGGCTCCGTCATCCACGCCGCGCACCACGAGCAGGACATCCGCCAGCTCGGCGGACTTTCGAAGAAAATGCCCCTCACCTTCGCCACCTTTGCCATCGGCACCTCGGCGCTCGTCGGCGTGCCCTTCCTCTTCTCCGGCTTCTGGTCAAAGGAGGCCATCCTGCACGCCGCCCACGGCTGGCACGTTTCCCACCTTCCCTTCGTCGCCGCGCTCGTCGGCGTCGTCCTCACCGCCTTCTACAACACGCGCCTCATGTCCGAGGTTTTCTTCGGCAAAGCCCGCAGCCACGCCTCCGACCACGCCCACGAAAACGGCCCGGCCATGACGCTCCCGCTCGCGCTCCTCGCCGTCTGCGCCGTCGTCCTCGGCTTTCTCAGCACGCCCGCCTGGCCCTGGCTCCAGGCCCGCCTCCTCGGCGAACACGCCGTCCACAGCCATTCGCTCCTCGATGGCGCGGGCCTGATGCTGCTCTCCATCCTCCTCGTCGCCGTCGGCATCGGCGCCGGCTGGGCGCTCTACGGACGCCGCCCGCGCGCCTCGGCCACTTCCGCCGATCCGCTCGCCGCCGGCGCCCCCGGACTCGTCGCCGCCCTCGCCGCGCGCCTCGGCTTCGACCCACTCTACGCCGCCACCTTCGGCCGCGCCAACACCGCCCTCGCCACGCTCGCCGACTGGGCTGACCGCCAAGTCTGGGACGGCCTCGTCCGCTTCCTCGCCTCGCTTGGCGAATTCATCGGCTGGACAAACCGCGACGGCGACGAGCGCGGCCTCAACGCCGGCTTCGACGCCACCAGCGAAAAAATCCGCGCCACCGGCATCGCCTACTCCCGCGCCCAGACCGGCGACGCCCACGGCTACCTCCGCACCCTCGCCCTCGGTTTCGTGATCCTGCTCGTTCTCGCCGTCATGGGAGGTGCCCGATGAAAGCCGCTTTCCCGCTGCTCAGCGCCCTCGTCTTCGCGCCCTGGCTCGGCGCCGCGCTGCTCTTCCTCCTCCGCGGCCGCCTGCGCGACACCACGCTCACCGCCCTTGCGCTCGTCGCCAGCCTTTCGACCCTCGCGCTCGGCGCCTGCGTGCTCGGCCGCTTCGACCCCGCGCTCACGGGTATGCAGCTAGTCGAGAAACAACCCTGGATCGCCGCGCTGCACGTCAACTACCACCTCGGCGTCGACGGACTCGGCCTCGTGCTCGTCCTCCTCACCGCGATCCTCGCGCCCGTCGCGCTATTCGGCACGCTCCGTCGCGTCGCCGATCCCGCGCTCTACGCCGCGCTCTTCCTCTTCCTCCAAGGCAGCGCGCTCGGCGTCTTCCTCGCCCTCGATTTCGTCCCGTGGTTCGTCTTTTGGGAGCTGAGCCTCGTCCCCGCTTTCTTCCTTATCAAACT
>CBIHRE010000009.1:0-23663 GCA_966212385.1 uncultured Akkermansia sp.
GACCCGGTAGTCTGCAGCCGCGGCGGACGGACTCCAACTCTGGGATAGGGAGCCGTCGCTCCCGGCGGGGGCCGAGAATCCGGTCGGAGCGGCCGGGGGAGCTCCGAGCGACTCGTTGATCTCCGAGGCGGTGAGGACGCGATCATAGAGGCGCACGTCGTCGATCGTGCCGTTGAGGTAGTTGGACCCAGGCTGCAGCCCGCCGATGCACAATTGGGTGGGCCAGGAGCGCGAGCCGGTCGGGCCGGTGCCGCTGCCGCTCAGGATGCCGTCCACATAGACGCGCATCGCACCCGTGGTGTTGTCGCGCGTGGCGGCGACATGGTGCCAGACGCCGTTGTTGATATTCGCCGAGGATGCCACGGTGGTGTCGCCGGCGGCGGCGCCGACACCGAGGACAAATTTTCCGTTCACCAGCGCGGTGCCCCAGTCGGCGCCGCCTCCGCCGATTTCGCCATCGACGAGGCCCTTGCCATTCCACCACTGGGCTCCTGCCCAGCCGGAATTGTCGGTCGTCTTGATCCACATGGAAACGGTGAAATCGTCGGTGACGGAGGCGGGGATGATCACACTGGAGGCCGAACCGCTGAACTGCGCGGCCTGGGCGCCGGTCTTGCCCGCTGTGTAGGACACGGAGGACGCCGTGCCGTGAAAGCCGTTGCCGCTGACATCCTGGGCGTTGCCCTCAAAGGTGTAGCGCGCGCGAAGATTGTTCGGCGGGAGGTTCGTGCCGGGAATGACGAGCAAGGTGATGCTTTGAGACGGAGCGTTAAGCGAGACGCTGTTGGCGTTCACGGGCGCGTCGGCGAGGCGGTTGATGGTGTTGGCGGCGGTCAACTGCCAGACCTCGGCGGTTCCGGCGGCGGCGAACCCGGCAAGGTTCACCGTAATCGGCGTGGCGCCGCTGAGGTATTTGTTGAGCACCATGATCGTGAGCGTGCCATCCGCGCTCCGCTGGGCGGCGAAAGCGGAGACGTTGTCCGGATTGGCGACGGTGGCCGAGACGCTGGTGTCGCCAAACGTGCTCTTTTTGCCGTCGTAGTTCCGATACATTTTGAACGTGTTATAGATGGGCGCGGTGGGATTGAGCCCGCCCCAGAAGGTGGCGAGATACACGCCCTCGCGGCCGAAGATTCCGAGGACGTCGGCCTGGGTGATTGCGCCGCTGATATGACCTTCGGCGCCCCAGCTGTATTCGGTGACGGCGAGCTTCGTGCCGGGATAGTTGGCGTTCACCCACTCTTTCATGCGCGGGATCAGTTTCACCCGGTTCGAGATCCAGCTCGTGGAGAAATAATTGGGGTCCCACAGGTCGCGGGTGCATTCGTTGCGTTTGAGTTGGGCGGCCACCGAAGAGTCGCCTTGGTCGAACTCGCTGTATTGCGGATAGTAGTGCAGGCTGAAAACATCCAGCGGACGCCGGCCCGTGGCGTCCTCGTAGGCCTTCAGCTCCTTCAAAAGCCAAGGCATGAAATCCCAGCCGCCGTGGTTGTTGCGGTCGGTGCCTCCGCCAAACTGCGTGTCGTAGGGGCTGCTGAAATAGTTCGGCCACCCCCATTCCTCGGGGCCGACGATCAGCGCGTTCGGATCCACGTCCTTGACCACGCCGCCGTAGGCGATGATCCGGTCGCGGATGGAATCCATGGTCGGCCCGACCGGGACGATGGGCCGATGGTTCGCGGGCCAGACCCCGTGCTCGTTGTCGGTGAGATAGAACTTGATGCCGTCGCCGGTCGAGGCGCCGTATTTGTTCACCAGATACTCGACCCACTGCTTCTGGAAGGCGGGGCTGTTGGGGACGTAAGCGTCGTTGGGGTCGTTTACAACGCGGGAGTTGTCGCTGGCGAGTATGCCGTTGCCCGCGTCGGTCCACCACGGATCGGTCTTGGTCTGCGCTCCGTATTTGGCCACCGAATACGGAGTCAACCCCTGGCGATTCGGCCCGACCTTGGCGACCCAGTCCACCATGGGGATGGTGATCATGGTCTCGGCTCCGCCCGCCTTCGTGGCGTCGATAAACTGGTCCGCGGAGAGGCTCGGGATCGCCGGACCGTCGCTGAGGCTCTCGAAATACCAGTCGCCCCCCCGGTTCGTGCAGTTCATCTGCCAGTTATAGGTGGTGGTGGCGTTGCCGCCGCGACGATTGACGGAGATGTTCAGGTCGTCGATGGACGCCGTGTCCAACCAGTTGGAGCCATAGATATACGGGCTGATGGCGTGCCGATTCGCGTTGGCGTTCACGTTGACGACCGCGGCGGGGTTGTCGGCCAAGGCGCTCGACGCGCCAAGAGCAACCAAGCCGCAGAGAGCGACGACACTTCTTGAATTTTTGCAGAGAGGCATGTGGTTTACGGAGGTCGAGGGCTGCAAGGGGTAGCGTGATCAGTCCGGAAACGATCAGCGGGTGACGACGAGGCGATAAAAGCGCCGGGGGCTTTCCGAGGGATCGGAGTCGGTGACGAGGATCGTGCCCCCCGTGCCGGCTATCCCGTCTTGGAGCGTGCCCCAAGATCCGGCCTCCAAGGTGTAGGACCGTTCCACGCGATAGGTTCGCCCCAAGACGCTGAGAAAGCTGACGATGAAGTTGCCGTCGCTAATCTGGAGCTGGGCAATTTTCAAAACGCTGGCGGGGTCGTTCGGGCCGGTGCCTGCGACGTATTCCTGGAGGTTCGACCAACCGTCGCCATCGGGGTCGGCGGCATCGGCGGAGTTTCCGGAGTTGGCGGTCACGCCGAACTGCGCCAGCCGCCAGTTCTCCAGATCGGTGAACGTGGTCGCCGACACGGGCGAGGACGCGGGCCCGGCTCCTGTGAACCCACTCGCGGAAACGGTGTAATACCAGGTCGCGCCGTCGGTCAGCCCGGTGTCCGCATAGCTGGTCGTGCTTACACCGGTAACGAGCGACGCGAACGGGCCGCCAACGGATGCGGATCGGCGGACGGTGTAGTCGGAGGCTCCGGCCACCGCGCTCCACGAGAGCGTGATCTTCCCCGTGCCCGGGGCCGCGGTCAGGCCCTGCGGCGCGACCAGCGGCCCTGCGGCGAGCGCGGAGAGTTCGGCGTCGCTCAAAACGCGGGAATAGAGGCGCACGTCGTCGAGCGCACCATTGAGGAAGTTATTCCCCGTTTGGAGGCAGCCGATCCGGAGAGCGGGAGGCAGGGTGCGCTCGCCGATCGGGCCGGTGCCGCTGCCGCGCGGGATACCGTCAACGTAGATGCGCATCGCGCCGCTGGTGTTGTCACGCGTGGCCGCGAGGTGGTGCCAAGCGCCGTCGTTGATGCTGATAGAAGACGCGATGGTCGTGTCGCCGCTTCCGGAGCCCACGCCGAAAGCGAGTTTGCCGTTCACAATCGAGGTGCCCCAGTCGGCGCCGCCTCCTCCGACTTCGCCATCGACCAAGCCCTTGCCGGACCACCATTGCCCCCCTGCCCCTCCCGCCGTGTCGGTGGTCCTCACCCACATCGCCACGGTAAAGTCGGCGACAACGGAGCGCGGGATCGCAACGTAGCTGCTCGTGCCGTTGAACTGCGCCGCTTGGGCGCCGACCTTACCTGTCACGTAGGTCAACGAGGTGGCCGTGCCATCAAAGCTGTTGCCGCTGCCATCCAGCGCGTCGCCCTCGAAGGCATAGCGGGCCGTCCTTTCGATAGGGGTCGCGCCGACCTGGCCGGAGTTTGCGCTTTCGCCGGAGACGTTCACCGCGCTCACGACATAGTAATAAGTCGTGCCGTTGACCAAGCCGGTGTCGTCAAAGCTCGTCGTCGTCACGTTGGCGACCGTCGTATAAGAGCCGCCACTCACCGTGGCGCGCTTCACATTATAACTCATCCCTCCGCTGGCGGCCGACCAAGTCAGGCCGACCATTGAATCGCCCGGTGTCGCCACCAAGTTGGTCGGAACGGCTGGCGGGGTGGGTGCCGTCAGGGTCAGGGCGATGGTCCTCGTGTGACTGATCAAGCCGGCGGTGGCGATGACGCTCACATTCGTGGTGCCGGGGGGCACGGTGTCAGATGCCGTGAGCGTCAGCAGGCTCGACCCGCCGATGATCGGATTTTGCGCAAACGAAGCGGTAACTCCGGCGGGCAGACCGCCCACGCTAAGCGTATAAGCGGCGTTCAGGCTGTTGATCGCGTTTACCGTAATGGTGCTCGTGCCGCTGGTTCCTCCGTTCACGGTCAGGCTGGTGGAACTTGCCGCCAACGTAAAATCAGGCACGCCCGCAGGCCAAGAAACGGAATCCACGTAACAAGTGCCGGTCCATGCCGCATTGGTGGTGAACTGGACGCCGAGAACCTGCAGCGGCGAGGTGGCGGTTGGTGGGACGGTAAGGGTGATGGTGTTCCAGGCCCCCGCCGTCAGATTTTGGAACCACCCGCTGGACCAGTTCCAATTATTATCCATCAAATAAGGTTGGAGCGTGGTGACCTTGCTGCCGGCCGGAATCCAGACGCGAAAGGTAATCGTCGTGCCGGGGACCAGGGAGACGTTGCTCACGGATGCCGAGGAAGTGCTACCCGCCGTGCCGGAGAAGTTGACGGCCAAGGACCGATTGCCGGCGAAGTGCTGCGCGGTCGATGTCGCGACACCGGAAACAATTCCTCCGCTGCCCGACCAACCTTGCGTGGTGGACTCAAAATTATACTGCGCCGGGTCCGTGATCGCCGTGCCGGAGGTCGTGGCTTTGGCTTCGGGCGAAAAACCCGATATGCCGGAGGCGTTGACCGCGACCACTTGATAATAATAGGTCGTGCCGCTGGCGAGGCCGGTATCTGTATAAGACGTCCCGGTGATCCCGGTGACCACGGGAGCGATCTTGCTTCCGCCGCCGCTAGTCGTTGCCCGATAAAGATTGTAGCTGGTCGCGCCACTGCCCGCCGTCCACGACAAGGCGACCTGACCCGCGCCACCGATTGCGGTGAGACCCGACGCGGCGTAAGGAGCACCATTCGGCGGCGGAGGCACTGCTCCGCCCGTCACTGCGGCGATGATATCGGGTCTTCTGTTCGCTGCCGTGTCATAGTCAAAAGGATCGCCACCGGTGCTCCAGTAAAACGGACTCAATCCGTGAGCGCGGGCGGATTCAGCGAGATATTTGTCCCAATAAAGCACGGAAGCCACATTGTAGGCTTTCTCCGTAGGATCCGTCAGTCCCGACGGCGACGCTCCAAATTCGCCGATCATGACCGGAATCCCTTTGCTCACATAAAGGTCGGCCAACTGTTGATACCCCGCGTCGATATCATATTCCTCGCCCCAAGTCGCATTGCGGGATGGGTTGCCCGCGTAATTGTAGGCCTTACCCCAGAAATAAATCGCGGTGCCCCAAGATTGGTCGCTATGGATGATGCTGAATAACGACGGCGTGTAATTATGGTATTCCACCATCAGGCGGTTGGGAACCGTGTCCGTCGGCAGGGCGTTCATCCAGGTCGGGTCGGACACGCTTTGCAGCACGAGCCAGCGGTTGGCGTTGTTGCCGCCGGCGGCGCGCACGGCGTTCACGAAGGTTTGATAGTAATACACCAGAACCTTCATCTCATCCTGGCTGTGCACATTCGGCTCATTCGCGGCCGCAAAGAGCAGGTGGTTGTCGTAATCGGCGAAGACCGTGGCGATCTGCCTCCAATAATCCTTCATCTGCGCATCAATGACCGGATCGATGCTCGAGGAGAGGCTGGCTTCCAGCCAGTTATTATCCGCGTGGCAGTTGATCACGACATACAGGCCCGCATCGATCGCCGCATCGACCGTCTGCTTTACCTGCGCCATGTAGCTCGGATTGATAATATACTTCGTAACGCCGTTAACGATGCTGGTGGTGGAATTTTTAGCCCACGCGCACGGGACGCGCACGGCGTTGAAGCCGTTGTAGGCCACATTGTAGAGCACCGTCGGATTGGGCGCCCCCCAGTTCAACTCCAGTTTGTTGCCGATGTTCATCCCGTATGTCGGTAGCGGGAAGGGCATGGAGTCGGGGATGTTGCCGGTTCTGGGCGACACCGCGAGGGCCACCGGGGCGCTCGCCACGGTTCCGTAGCTGTTGGTCAGCACCAAGCGATAGGAACCGGTTTTGGCCACGGCGGCGGTGAACGAAAGCGTGGTCGAGTTGGCTCCGGGCAGATCGACATAGCCACCGCCGTCGTCGAATTGCCACTGATAGGACATCGGCAACGCGCCCGCCACGGACGCGGTAAATGTCGTTGTCACACCGGCCGGCACGGTGGCCGTTGGCGACACTAGAATTGAGCTGACAGTCGGTATCGTGGCCAGAGTCAGCCCCAGATTAAAGGCCGCGTCGAACGTGTGGCTTCCACCGTAGCTAACGCCACCGGTGTTCGGCTTGATCTGCGCAAGCTCGCCGCCGGCGTATTTGTTGGTGGCCACGGCCATCGGCTGGTAGCTGCTCGTCGAACTGGCTTTGCCGAAGGAAAAGGCATAAGTGGCGTTAGGCGCCAGCGACACGGAAAGGCCGGTCCATTGCAGCCAGTTACCGTCGTTGAAAGCGACATCGCCGGAAGTGTAGGTATGCAGCAGCGTGGCGGTGCTCCCGGAGAGGGAATAAATATGCAAACGGTAGGGTTGCGGCGTGGTGGTGCCGGAGGAACTGCCGATGCCGCCCGTCTTCAGCGCCAGCGAAGTCAGCACATAGCCGCCGGCATTTGCGCCGGTGGTGAAGGTCTGCCCCGGCTCGCCGTTGCCAAAAGTTGTATAGTTGTCCGTGAAGTAATTCAGCCCGTCGGGGTTGACCTTGTTCCCCTGGGTCGAGAGCTGGGAAATGTCGTTCGGCCCCGGAGTGGGCGCGCTGGACCCGAGGTTCGCAAGCGTTTGGGCGTGCGAGGCTGTCGCGAAACCGATGGCAAGAAGCAAGGCCGCCCCTCCGCGGAAAATAATATTAGCCAAATGCGACAGGACGGCGCCGTTCGCTCGGTTCGGAACCTGCCGCGTGGAATTATGGAGGGTATTCATTTTTAAATGGAGCCTTCCCAAAAACAGGGCGCTTAATATTTAGACTATCAGTCGATATCCGTGCGGAACGGAGAGGCCGGCAGACCGGCGCGGTTGAACAGGTTGCCCGCCGGCACTTTCGCCCAGCCGTAGCGCACGGCCGCGGGCTGCGTCACCTCCGGCGCGCAGACATGGATCATATCACCCTCGATCCGGGCCTGCGCGGGGTGAAAGACCTTGTCCGCCCCGGCGATCACGAAGTCGCGAAGCTCGCCGTCCTTCGCGACCAAGCCGCCGCCGAGGTGGGTGAAGCGGAGGACGGCGGCATCGCCTTCGACCTTCATCGAGTCGAAGACCGGTCCGGAGTAGGCGATTTGCTCGCCGTAGGCCAGAGCGCGCGCGGCGAGCGCGAGACGCGCGCCGACCGGCTGTTTGTGGGTGGGATGGATGTCGTTGGCGTCGCCGTAGTCGGCGGTCACGACCATCGCGGTGTTCTTCGTGCGTTGCCAGGAAAGGAGCTGTGCATCGCGAATCTCCGGCGTCAGGTCCCGGTAGGGCGCGATCTGCACAAAGAGGAAGGGAAAGTCGCCACGCCCCCAGACACGCCGCCAGTCGGCAATCATCGCGGGAAACAGGGTTCTATACTGCCGCTCGCGGCCGACGTTCGCCTCGCCTTGATACCAGATGACGCCGCGTATGGCGTAGGGCAGCAGCGGGTGGATCATACCGTTGTAGAGCACGGTCGGGATGCTCGCGTTTTCGTGGAAATCCAAGGGAGGCCAGCCGCACTCGGCCATCGTGACGGTCGTCTTGCACCGCCACTCTCCCGACAGCGGAAACGACGCCGCGTAGCCGCCCGCCTTGAACTCCACGCGCATCTCGTCCCCTCCCCCATAGAGACCACCGCCCCCGGAGGCATCCAACACCCGCACGGCGAGCGCGTTTGCGCCGCGCTTCAGGAAGGCGGCGGGCACGCGGTAAACGCGCTTCTTGGCCCAGCCGTTGGTCGAGCCCACGCGCCGGCCGTTGATCCAGGTCGTGTCCATGTCGTCCACCGCGCCGAGATGGAGCTCCGCGTCGCCGCCGTCCCAGTTCTCCGGCAAGATGAACTCGCGTCGAAACCAGATAACGCCGTCGAAGCCCGGCAGCCCGGCGGACTCCAGATAGGCCGGCAAAGCCATCGTCGCCCAATCATCCGAGACCAAGTCGGCCGCGCTCCAAAACGCTCCCGGCTTGGAGCCCGCATCTACCTTGGCGAACCATGCATCTTGGACGGCCTCGCGCTTGCGCGGCTCCAAATCGGGATCGATGGCGAAGCGTCCGACCTCGGCGAGGTCGCCGGCGAACTCCGCGAAGTTTTTCAAGCCCTCCGCGCTCGTCCAAGCCTCGGCCGGCGTGCCGCCCCAAGAGCTGTGGATGATCCCCACCGGCACCTTCCGCGCGGCGTGAAGATCTCGGGCGAAAAAGTAGCCGACGGCGCTGAAATCGACGACCGTCTCGGGCGAGCAAACCGCCCAGGAACCGCTCACGGTCTGACGCGGGGCAAAGGCGCGCGTGCTCGGCACGTCAAACATGCGAATCTCCGGATGCTTCGCCGCCGCGGCCTCGCGTTCCCAGTCGTGAAGCGGCTGCTGTCCGGGCTGCAAACCAAGGCGACGTTCCATGTTGGACTGGCCGCTCGCGATCCATACCTCGCCTACAAGGACGTCGGTGCGCTCGATCGTGTTGTCGCCGCTGACCGTCAGGGTTTGTGGCGTCGCGTTCGGCTGCATCGGCTCGAGCCAGACCTTCCAGGCGCCGCCTGCGGCAACGGTTTCGACGCGCTGGCCGGCGAAGCTCACGGTGATCTTTTCCCCGTCGCGGCCGCCGCCCCAGACCGGCACGCGCGTTTCGCACTGGAGCACGGCGTTGTCCTGAAACAGGGGATGCAGCTCCACGGCGGCCGCCATCGTGGTGAGCATGCACCCCACGAGAGGCGCGCGGAGTTTCGCGGGAAAGGTCGAACGTTGAAACGGATGAAACATGTTGCTCGGAAAGTTTGGGGGCGAGCTGTCGGCTTCAGGGTTTCGCCGCGGCGGAGGTCGCGCTGCGGATCGCGAGCGTCGCGCCCGCCAGCCCGTCGGCTTCGGCGCGGAGCGTGATTTCACCGGGAGCACCCAAGGGGCGGAGAACGACGAGGCAGCGGCCTTGGAAGGTTTTTCGTAACGGCGCGCGGAAGCTAGCCACGTCGTCGGGCGCGGTGGTTCCGGTGGCGGCGAGTTCGCCTTCGCCGCTCACCGAGAAACGCACCGGGACCTGCGCGTCGGGGACCACCCTGCCATCCGTGTCCACGACCTCGACCGTAACGTAGGAGAGGTCGTTGCGATCGGCGCGTATCTTCGCGCGGTCGGCGGTGAGGCGGAGGGCCACCGGCGCGCCGGTGGTGTGGAATGCCACCTCGCCCACGGGCTTTCCGTCCACGAGACCGATGGCGCGCAGCTCACCGGGGGCATAAGGAACATCGAAGGTGACCGTCAGCTTGGCGTCGCCCGAGACCGGTTTTTCGCCAAACGTTTTTCCGTTCAACTCCAGACGCACGTGGTCGGCGCGGGAATAGACGACCACCTGCATTTGACGGCCCTCGTGGCCGGCCCAGTTCCAACTACGAACCTCGCTCGGCCAGCCCCAGCCGCTGACACGTTCCCAAACACCGGCCGGCATCGGCACGCGCACAGCCATCTCGACCGGGCTGCGACGCCAGACGATGTCGCGATAGTAGGACTGCGGCTTCTTGAAACCGCACACGTCGATGTCGCCGCACCAGGCGTTATACCACGGCCAGGGCCTGACGAAGCTCTCGGGCTCGGTGTTCGGCACGGCCTGACCGACGCCCGACTCGCCGAAGTAGTCCATCGCGGTCCACACGAAATCGCCGATGACGTAGGGATGCTTCTCCACCAGCGACCAATAGTCGTAGAGGCCCCGGGGATAGGACTCAGTCCCGACCATCACCCGCTGCGGATTCCGCGCGTGGTCGCTCTCATATTTCTCAGGGAGGTAATTGTAGCCGCCGACGTCGAGGTGGCGGAAGGCGATGTCGGAGCGCGTGTCCCAGTTGCGGATAACCTCGCCCCAGTCCGGGCAGATAGCCTGGGTGATGAAGCGGGTCTTGTCGTGCAACAGGACCGCCTCGCGTAACATCTGCGCCGTCTCCTCGCCGCGGAACTGATCTGGGATCTCGTTGCCGATGGACCACATCACAATCGAGGGGTGGTTGCGGTCGCGGCGCACCATCGCTGCGATATCGCGCCCGGCCCAATCCTTGAAATACGCGCTGTAATCCTGGCCGTTCTTGCCGACCGTCCAGCAATCGAAGGCCTCGTCGATCAGCAGGACACCCAGGCGATCGCAGGCTTCCAGGAAAGCCGGGGACGGTGGGTTGTGGCTGGTGCGAATCGCGTTAAACCCGCTGGCCTTCAGCAACTCCACCCGGCGCTCCTCCGCTCGGTCGATCGCCGCCGCTCCCAGCGGACCGTTGTCGTGGTGCACGCAACCGCCCTTGAGCTTGAGCGACCGGCCGTTGAGCCGGAAGCCATTCTCCGCATCTACCTCGATCTTGCGGATACCAAAGCGAGTCGCGGTCCGGTCCAGGGTCCTTTCGGCAGCGACGATCTCGACCTCGACGCGGTAGAGCGCCGGATCCTCCAAGGACCACAGCTGCGGTGAGCGCAGTTCCACCGACTGCGCCACCACGCTTGTCGCCTTGGCGGCCGCACGCGCGGGGCTGACGGTCTCCCCCACCCTCTTTCCCTTCGGGTCCACGATGCGCGTCCGGACTTCCAGCGCGGCCTCTGCTCCGCTGTCGTTGCGCACCTCGCTGGTGATCTTCACGAGTGCCCTGTCGCTCGAAACCTCGGGAGTCGTCACGAACAGGCCGCTGCTCGGCACGTGGACCGGCTCCGTGACCGTGAGCCAGCAATGCCGGTAGATTCCGGAGCCGGAATACCAACGGGAATTTTTGCCCTCGTTGCGCACGCGCACGGCAAGCACGTTGGGCTGTCCGGCGGGCTTGAGGTGCGGCGTGAGATCGAACTCGAAAGGCGTGTAACCGTAAGGATGGTTGCCGGCGTGGTGTCCGTTGATCCACACGTCGGAGTTCATGTAGACGCCATCGAAGCGCACGACTACGCGTTTGCCCTCGTCACCCGAGTTCAAGGCGAAGTGTTTCCGATACCAGCCTGTGCCGCCGACCATGTGGCCGGTGTAGGCGCCGCCCTGGCTCAGGCCTGGATCGAAGGGGCCCACACGGATCGTCTTCGCGCCGATCTCGTAGATGCCGCCGTTGCCGCTTCCGTCGTAGACCCGCACAGCAAGCAGATCCGTGCCGTCGCCGCGCACCAGCGACGCGGGCACGCGATAGCGTCGAGCCTCGCCCCAGGCGCTACGGAAGGCAGGTGGAAAGGAGCCGGTGCCGCCGATGCGCACGCCGTTCAGCCACGCCTCGTCCGCGTCGTCGATGCGTCCGAGCAGCAGGTCGAAATCGCGGCCCTTGCACTCGGGCGGAATCTCGATGCGGCGGCGAAACCAGCCATAGCCGTTGGCGTCAGCATTGCCCGGGTAGCGTTCCCATGCCTCGGGCACGCTCACCACGGACCAGCCGCCGTCGTCGAACTCGCGCGCTCTCCATGCGGCGTCGTCGCCTTTTTGGAAGCGCCACTTCCCAGCGGGGATCGCGCACTCGGGCGCGCGCGATTCCGGCAAGGGAGGGAGGTCCTCGATGCTCCAGTCGTGCGGGAGATCGAGCGCGCGCCAGCCCGCGTCGTCGAAGCCAGGCACCTCGGCGCCGGGAGCATCTGCGCGCAGGAAACGCCAGTCGGAGTCGAAAGGGCGATCACGCGCATCGATCACGGGGCCTGCGGTCAAAGCGCCGCCGGTCCCGCCCGCGACGAGCGCGAAACACGACAGCAACAGGGAGAAACGAGAGAGTCCCATTTGAAACATACGCGAGATACAGAATGTCGGTTTCGCTCAGGGCTTCAGAAGCGTTCGCAGCACGATTTCCCTCTGATCACGCGATACTCCCAGCTCAGTGGGCTTGGTGGTGGCGGACCGGGGGGAAACCTCGCGCACCAGCGCGGCGGTGTCGGGGATCTTCCGCCCGTCGGCGCTCAGGATCACGTCGTTCTTGCGCAGCCCGGCCTTGGCCAACGCGGAACCGGCCGGCACTTCCAGGACGAGCACTCCCGTCGCCGCGGGCAGGCCAAAGGCGGAGCGCTCGCCCTCGTCCACGATGTTACGCAGGCGCGCGCCGAACCAGGTGACCGGATCGGCGGGGCGCACCGTGGCGGCGGACGCGGGCGAGGCGGCGCGCGACTGAACCCGAGGGAGCTCCGGTGTGCGGGCGAGCGCCTTCAGCGCGGGCTTTTGCACGCCGAAACGATCCATCGGAAAGTTGACAAAATCCAAGGCCAGCGCGGGCGAATCGGCCGGCACGCGATAGTCCCCGGCCGACGGGTCGACGAAGCGTGCGTCGGCGATCACCGAGTGCGCATCACGTCCGCTCTGCTCTTGCGGCCGCGTCGCGGGAGTTGTCTCGGCCGCGCCAGCCCGCTGCACGAGATTGAAGTCCATGTCCGCGCCCCAAGGCGGAGGCGGCATGTTCGCCGGACGGTAATCGGTCCAGACGATGTTGCGGCGGAACACGTCTCCGCTATTCGCAAACCAGACATGCGGGTCGTAGCCGCCATCCACGAGGATGTTGTTCTCGACGGTGCGCTTGAACCCCTCGCGGTTCTTGATGCCGCCGCGCAGGCAGAGGTTGTTTTTGATGACGTAGTGCGACGAGCCGTCGTCGAGGTCGATGTCCCAGCCATGGTCGCAGCGCCAGCGGTTGTTGAGGAGCTGGATGGGCTCGACCACGTCGAGCAGCGGCAGATCCGGAGCGCGGGCAACCCAGGCGTTCACCTCGTCGATGTTCGGCCGCCAGAAACGGTCGCGTCCCCAGGAGTTGAAGGAGCCGTGGTCGCCGGTTTCCTTCACGGTGTCGAAGACGTCGCAAAACTCGACGAGGTGCCCGCCCCAGCAGCCGCTGCCGATGTTTATGCCCGCGCGGGGCATGTCGTAGATCGAGCAGTGGCGCACGGTGATGCGCCGGGAGAGCTCTATTTGCACGCCGGCGGTCTGTTTCTCGACACGGCCGGTGAGGGTGATGAGACAGTCCTCGACGAGGCAGTCCGCGGGGTAGTTGTGGGTCTTGGGCCCGGGCGTGCGGTCGATTCGCTCGAGGTCCTGGGTGTAATAGTAGTTGAAGAGAGGGCTGCGCGCGGCCTGCGGATCGCCGACGAAGCAGACGCCGCTCGCGCCGGCCTTGGAGATGCGGGTTCCGCGGACGGCCACACGACGGTTGTAGTTATTTACGAATACCGCGTTGCCTCCGACCTGGTCGATGAAGGAGTCCTCCAGCGCGCAGTCCTCGGCGCCGTTGAAGAAGACCGCGCCGCCTCGATAGATGGTCCAGTCGGAACGCAGGAGCGGCTCGCGATTGTCCATCACGGTGCGCTCGGCGTTACGGAGGACCAGACCTCGCAGCGTGACCCAGCGCACCGGCTGAGCGGCGTCACCGCGAAACTCGACGAGGGTGCGCAGGCGGGTGGCCTCGATGACAGCTTTTTGAAGATCGAGGCCGGCGGGCGGGTAAAAGTAGAGCGTGTGGGAGGCGGCGTTGAGGAACCATTCGCCGGGACCGTCGAGCTCCTCGAAGATGTTTTCTACGAAACGGACCTGATCGTGGGCGGCCGCGCCGCGGTTGTTTTGCCAGCCGCCCTCCAGGGTGGGCTCGCCATTACCGTCCTTGCCGGTGATGCGCCAGGTGAAGTCGCCCCAAAAGGCGGGGTGCATGGCGTGGTAATAGCCCCCGGCCGGATTTGTCCAACGCGCGGCCCGCTCCCGAGAGATGGCGTCGGGCGCGAAGCCGTCGAAGTATTTCGCGCTGGCGTCGAAGTTCGGGTAGCGGGCGAGGATCTGCCGCTCGCCGTCGACGAAAATCTCCTCGGTGCGCAGGTCCGCCGGAACCGAGGTCTGGTAGATGCCGGTCGCGGGAGCGTGGGCGTGAGGAGCCGGGCTCGGCTGCCAACGCAGGTTTTCCAGCCGCAGGCCGCCGCTGATCACCGCCTGCTCGTCGCGGTAGTTTTGGATGACGAGCGGCGAATCTTTCGTGCCGGAATCCTCGGCGGTGAGAACAAGCGGCTCGGAGAAGTAGTAGATGCCGCCGCGGAGGAAAATGTCCCCGCGCTCCCGACGTGCCGCCATTTGCGCGCGGTGCAGAGTGGCGAAGGGTTTTTCCAAGGTGCCGGGATTCGCGTCGTCGCCGGCGGGCGCGACGAAATAGGGCTGCGCGGAACAGAGCCCGGCGGAGAGGAGCGCCAGGGCAACGAGGGTGATTGGATGCGCGATCATTGGAGGACCGGGACGGACGGGACCGGGGGCACCGAGCGGACCTGGATCGTGGTTTCGGCGGGCGCGAGGCCGGCGGAAGCGGCGCGCAGGACGAGGTCGCCCGCGCCGCCGCGGCGACTCTGGAGGATGACTTGGGCGAGGCCGTTGTAGAGCTTCACCTTGTTACCCTTCTCCGGGTCGTGGCCGGCGGGCTCGCCGTTGCCGACGCCGATGTTTTCCCCGGGGCCGGCGAGCGCGAGTTCGACCGCGAGGTTTGCGGTGGGGGCGTGGCGGCCCTTCGCGTCGACAGCCTCGATGGTCACCGGAACCGCGTCCCGGCCGTCGCCGGCCAGCGCGTCACGGTCGGGCGTGAGCCGAAGCGCCACGGGCTCGCCAGCGGTTTCCACGGCGAAGCGCGCAACCTCACGACCGCCTTTTTTCGCGACGGCTTCGAGACGGCCCGGGGCGTAGGGCACTTGCCACTCGGCCATCAGGAAGGGGTCGACCTTCTTTTCCTCGATCAGCTTGCCGTTGAGGGAAAGCGCCACGGTGTCGGCGTTGGTGAGCGCCATGACCTTGATGTTCTGGCCGTCCCGGCCCGGCCAATTCCAGTGCGGGACCAGAGTCAACACCGGCTTGTCTTTTACGAAAAGCGCCTGCCGGACATAGAACTCGGTCTTCGGAAATCCGCAGAGATCGAGCGCTCCGAAGTGGGAGCTGGCGGAAGGCCAGCCGTAAGGCGTGGGTTCCCCGCGGTAGGCAAAGCCGGTCCAGGAAAAGCCGCCGGCGAAGGAAGGCTGGGCGCAGATCGCCGCCCACGAGTTGCGGGCGCTGCTGGTCGCCGCCCAACCCGGGTAAACGTCGTCGTAGGAGCCGACGACCGTGGACCAGTTGGTGGAGTATTCCCCGCGCGTCATGATCTGGGAGGTGTCCTCCGTGCTGACGATGGGCTTGTCGGGATAGGCGGCGCGGATCTTGGCGTATTCGTCCGTCTGGTAATTGATGCCCACCACGTCGAGGACCTGCGCGGCGTTTTTGGGATTGGCTTTTCCGTCCCAGCCCAGCTGGCCCTTGTTCTGTGCCCCGGTGGTGGGGCGCGTGGTGTCGAGCTGTTTGACCACCGCGTTCATGACGCGGGCGATCTCCATGCCCTCTTCGTTGACCTCGAGGCCTTCCTCGTTGAACAGGCTCCAGAGGATCACGCTGGGGTGGTTGCGGTCGCGGCGCACCAGCCAGCGGAGTTGTTGAAGGTATTCCGTCGAGGCGTTGAAGTGCCGGGTCTCGTCCATGACCAGCATGCCCAGGCGATCACAGGCATCGAGCAGCTCCTTGGCGGGAGGATTGTGCGCGGTGCGATAGGCATTGGAGCCCATCTCCTTCAATTTGCGGACCCGGAATTCCCAAAGCGAATCGGGCACGGCGACTCCCACACCCGCGTGGTCCTGGTGGTTGCTCGTGCCCGTCAGCTTCAGTGGCTGATCGTTGAGGAAAAATCCCTTCTGCCCGTCGAAACGGATGGTGCGGAAGCCGCAACGGGTTTCCAGGGAATCAACGGGCTGATCGCCGCGGAGCACGGTCGTGCGCACGGTGTAGAGCGTCGGCGTATCCACGGACCAAAGACGCGGCGACGCAACCGGGACCGAGACTTCCACCAACGCTTCACCTTGGGGAACGATGCTCACCGGCGTAGACCGTGCGCCGGCGATGCGTTTGCCCGCGGCGTCGAGCACCGCGATGTCCACCACGGCCGAGGTCGCCTCGACACCGGTGTTGCCCAAGGTGACCTCGACGGGGATCACCCAATCGCCCTTCGGCGTCCTCACGGGGTTGGCGTGGACGCCGTCGGTCGCGATGTGAACGGGGCCGCGTTTGACTAGCCAGGTATGGCGATAGATGCCTCCGCCCTCATACCACCAGCCCTCCGTGTCCTCGGCGTCCACCCGCACCGCGATGGTGTTGATGTCGTCGCCATAGCGCGCCATCGGAGTGACATTGATGTAGAAAGAGGAGTAGCCGCTCCAGTTGTGATGAACCTCGCTGCCGTTGAAATACACGGTGCAATGCGTCGCCACGCCGTCGAATTGCAGCTCGAGATTCCGCCCCCGGTCGGACGGGGAGAGCTTGAAGGTGCGCCGATACCAACCGATGCCGCGCTGGCGGTAGCCCTGTTGCTTGAGCGCTTTTTCATCAAAGGGCTGCTCGACCACCCAGTCGTGGGGCTGGTTCACCTGTTTCCAGCTTTTGTCGTCGTAGCCGCGCGCCGCCGCTCCCCATGCGCTGCCGGCCTTCGCGCCGTGGTAGGTGATGTCCGGAGCGTAAAGATTGACCCCTTGGCCGCCAGCAAAGGAATCGCGCGGGATGTCGCCGAGGTGGAAACGCCAGCCCTCGTCCAGCGAAAGAGTCTCCCGCAGGGAAGCGTAAGTCTCGGTCGCGGCAGACTGAGCGCCGAATGCCGAATTCACCGCGGCCAGACACAGCGGCAGGAATACAAGAATGAACAAACGAGCGATCATGGAGCGCGTGTTGAGGAGAGACAAACCAAGGGAGAGCCGGAGGGAAGGGGGGGGACAGGCGGCCTAAGCGGTTGCGACCGGAGCGCGGCCGAGCGCCGGGGAATGGCGGCGAGAAAGTCGAGGGCGGGGGACGTCGTAGTCGGAGCTCAGGCGCGTTGTCCGGGCGCAAAAGACGCGAATGGGCCCATTCTGAATAAAACGTTCGAGCCGGTGGGAACGTATGTGGCAGCCACGTGTGGAGAATCCGCGAAGCAAACGAAAGCCGGGCACACGTCGGGGCCGGATAAGAAAAGGGATAAGGGGACGCGCATTTTTAGGGGGCTGATTTACGCCAAGCTCGAGTCGCGTCGTTGATATAGCAGGCACATCAAAAACCGACAGGCGGTCTCAACGCACGACTCTCCACAACACGACGAGGAATAGGGAGGGGACATAGCAGATTTATCATTAAATCTAGCACCGCAAGGTATTTTCCTGGTCTAGGTGGATTTTCCCCGACCCGGTCGGGCGCCAAAATCGGAGCAGAGGCGCGCCGGTTCCAGCCTCGGGGGCATCCCAGTTTGCCTCAGCCTCCCCTCGGAGTGAGCGTGATCAAAAAGACATCGTTCTCCCGGAGATCGAACTCGCGTTCGAAAGATCCTTCGGCGCCGATTCTTACCGTTGATCGCTCCGTCGGCTCGCCACGGCTCGCCGCCAAGATCGTGGCGACTTGCGCCCGCGTGAGCTGGGGCGGCGCGCCCAAATCGCGATAGGCGGCGTAGGCGTCGTTGACCCGGTAGCCCACTTGGCGGACTTCCACCTCGTAGTCTCCTTCGTGGAGGCTCGAGATTTGGAGCACTACCCTACCCTTCGGCCGCGTGGTCAAATCGCGCCGGTAGTAGACTTGGTTGATCATGCTTTCGCCCGGGAAGGTGTTCGTGAAATCCCAGAGAAGCGCCTGCACGCCACCCGCCTCGTCGGCGCACACCCACGAAGCGGAATCGGCGTTTTTCAGCTCAATCCCACCAAGACGATTCAGGAACTGGTAGGCAAAATAAGCGGGCTTCTTGATGTCGTGGTAATTCATCAGCCCGAAGCCGCCGTGAAAGGCCTCCCAGCGAGGGCCGTTTTCCTCGAATATGTCGGTGAATGTCCAATAAGACATCGACTGCGCGGCATCGCCGCACTTCCGCAGTTTATCGATGATAAAGGCGGCGCTATGATAGCTGTCGTGGAAGGGATCCGTCGGCGTGTAAGAACTGCTCCACTCGGTGAAATGCAGCTCCAGCTCGTGCGCCCCGGCCCCGGCCATTTGGCGCCGCACCATCGCGACCTCGCCGTGGATCGAATCCTCGTTCAGGCAAAGCGCGGTTCCCGCTGTTCCCGTCGCATCGAGATGGCCGGCTTGGACGCCATAGGTGTGGGTGGAGACGAAATCCACCGGCACGCCGTTTTGCCGGCAAAACCCGAGAAACTCCGGCACCCACCCGCAGCCCGCGGTGCCCGGGCCGCCGACCTTGTAGGCGGACGATATCCCTTTGATCACGCGCGCAGTCGCGGCGTAAAGCTCGAAGTATTCCTCCCGAGTGCCGCTCCAGAAGGCATCCAGATTAGGTTCGTTCCAGACTTCAAAATACCAAGTGCGCAACTCCGCGTCCCCATGGCGTTCGCGCATGTGAAGAACGAAGGCGCGGACAAGATCCGCCCATTTCGCCATGTCTCTCGGTGGAGTGACGTTGCCCTTCCACCAAAAGATCGTCTCGGGACCGCTCGCCAAGGCTTTCGGCATGAACCCGAGCTCCACGAAGGGAGTCATGCCGATCTCACGGAGAAAATCGAAAAGTTCGTCGACGTAGCGCCAGTTGTATTCGGGCCGGCCGTCCACCTCGCGATAGACGCCCATGTCGTCGCAAAACAGACCGTGCATGCGGATGTATTCAAAGCCACAATCTCGCCGCACCAAACGCAGCTGGCGCTGCCAATCGGCGCGCAGCCCCTCGTTGGCGCGGCCCGCCCCCACGCAACGCTTGAACATCGTGTTCAGCGGGCCTTTGACCTGTCGCAGATCGGCGGAAATAAGTCGGTTAGGTGCGGTAACATCAATAGAGGCGATCACGGCGTAAGCAAGGGAAGCGGCATCGCAGAGGTTAAAACATTGAATGCAATAAGAACCACGGGATAAGAATGCTGAAATTTAAAAACTAGCGCCGAGGCTATGCCACGAAGGCTGCCTCGGCGGAGAACCCGACCAATGATAAACTCCAAACGGAATTATTGGTAACGCGGGTCAAACAGGCTGAACTTCATATTCTCGCGTTTGACGATAGCTACATGGCCATCGAAGAAGCCGAGCTTCGCTTGCCCGGGGTCGCGCTGCAAATCGATCTGCGCGCCTCCCGTTCCATAAGTGGCGGGGGGAATCCGATTCCCATCCACGGTGCTTATTCCAGACGGGTAACCCCATATTTGGTAATATCCCAGATCCATGATATAAGGCTGAGCACCAGGATAGCCTTCCGTTATATTCTTATCCACCCAGTTATCGGCAAAAAGAACCGTTTTCGATGGCGCCTTTATGTTATTGAAATTGTTATATCTGAGCAACGAGGTCTGCCACGAAATCAAATCCTTAAAATAGATTCCGATGGCGGCGAAATGCAGATGGCCTGTATTGGGCAGCAATGGATCGAAGAAAATTTCATTGCGAGGAGCGTTGCTGCTCTTGGCGACATAGCGCCCGAGAACTTCCGTATACATCACGCCGTTTTCATTATCCCGCGTGAACCAATTTCCGCGATTATCCTGAGCATAGGTCAGGCTCGCCACCATTATTTGCCGCAAATTGCTGATGCCTTGGGAACGCTTTGCCGAAGTTCGAACCCTGCCGACTACGGGAATAAGAATGGCTGCAAGGATGCCGATTATTGCGATCACGGTAAGCAGCTCAATCAATGTGAAACCGGGACGGCGTTTCCGGGCTGCTGCGGGAATTGCGATTAAAGGGGTCATAATTATAGAAGGGTTTCCTTGCCGATGGAAGGCGAGGTGGAGGGGGGGGACGGGAAACGGTTCGGAGTGGCAAACAGGGGGCCTCCGACGGCGAAGACGCTCCGCAACCGGGCGCGACCGGTCAATTCCCGCATGACCAGCAAAGGCCATTTGACGGGCATTCATTGCATCAATTGTCTTCCACTCGCCCTCACTTCCACCCTAGGCAGTCGCTCACCATTTTTCCGCCCTACAGATTTAACGACCAATCTACGCTCTATTTTTACCCCTTCCTCCATGAACGCCTCACTCCCCCACGGAAGTCCCGTCGACGCCGCCCTGCGGAATTACGAGGAACTTTTGAACAAGGCCGCCGCCTCGCCCCGTGATCGGTTGCCGTCGGAACGAGAGCTCGCCGCCCGGTGGGGGCTAAGCCAGGCGGCGGTAAATCGCGCCGCCCTGCGCCTCCTCGCCGCGGGGCGCATGCGCAGAGAGGGCTATCGACTCTTCCCGGTGCCGACGGAGGACGCCCTTCCCTTGGGCGCCAAAATCGTCGTCCTCACACCGCGCGACCTGCGTTTCCCCGGACTGGCGGCAGAGGCGGCCAAACTCGGAGTCAACCTTGAGGAGCGTTTTTTCCTAGGCCGTGACGAGCTCCGGCAAAACCTGCAGAATGCCGGCGAGGGAGGCGTCAAGGGTTTGATCATGAGCACCGGCGACAGCGGATGGGAATGGGACACCGAATACAACGAACTGGAGCGGAAACATGTCGCTTGCGTGGTCTGCGACGAGACGCAGGCGGAGGTATCGCTCGTCGCCGCGGATTGGCGGCAAGCCGCGAGATCGCTCGTCGCCCATCTCGCCACCCACGGCCACACGGAGATGGTCATGCTCGGATCGATGAAACGAGTCCACCGCACCGCGGTGGTCAGGGAGGGCTACGAGGAGGGCTGCCTGCGCCTGCGGCTGGGCGACTCGGCGGAGCGTTGCGTGGAGGCGTCCGCCCACACGCCCGACGCGGTCGAGATGGCCTTGGTGCGGATTCGTCGCCAATGGCCGCAAGTCACCGCAATCGTGCTTCACGCGCCGGATATCCTCGCCCATCTCCTCACCGCCGCCCGACGGCAGTCGCTGCAGGTCCCGGACGATATCACCATTGTCTGTGTCGATGATTCCCCAGGGGCCCGTGCGGCCCACCCGCCGATCACCTGCGCCGCGTTCGACCGCCGGGCGCAGGGGCAACTGGCCCTCGACATGCTTGCGAGAGACATGCGGCTCTGGCGCCGGCTGGCGCTCCGGCCCGCCCGCCACCGCATCCGCCTGGCGCCCACGCTGGTCGAGAGGCAATCCGTGCGAGCGATGGGATCTTCTCCCATCGCAACTCGTCCGTCCAGCGCGGGCCGCGCCTGGTCGCGCGACCAAGCCACGCGTCTCCATGAAGCCGAGGACTTGCGCCTGCGCCCGCACCGCGTGGCGGGAGAAACGCGGGAGAAGAATTTTCAGCCGATCGACCTCCGCCCCTTGGCCAATCGTTCGCTCACCCGCCAAAACGGCTGGCTCGGCAATCAGCCGCTCCTCCACTTGCCAACCGGACGCATGGTCGCCCACGGAGTCCCGTTCGAGATCATCGACGAAAAAACGAACCGCGGGGCGGCGGCGCTGGTGCTTCGCTCCCAGCGCCCGCTCACGCGGGAGGAAAAGCCCTTGCCCGTCACGCTCAGCGTGCCGGTCGGAACGGCCGTGCGCGCCGTATACTTCCTCCATGGCTGCGGCTACGCGGCCGAGTGCCAGGCTTTCGCCTGGTATGATTTTATCTTGGAGGGACGCCGCCCGATCTCGGTCCCTGTCGTGGCTCGCGGTCTCTCGACCCCGCCCCGCGACGCGCTTCCGCCCAACATCCAGGACTGGTTGAGCGATTTTCCGCAATTCGAGGCGCCGGGAGCCAAACACTTTGCCGTAACCGCGGGAGGAGACCCCTTCGAATACGAGCGCTACCTATACACCCTGGAATGGGAAAACCCCCGCCCGCGCGATGTGCTGCGCGAGATACGGCTCTCCTCGAACCCCGCCTTGGCGACGACCCTTGGCGTGCTAGGAATCACGCTGGCGCTTGCCTGAGGGGCGCCGCCGCCACGGACGCGCGCATCACCGGCTCGGTGGGGAAAATTTCCCCCGAGCGCGGCGCGACCGCGCCGCGCGTTAAATCAAGAAGGACCTCCACCGCGCGCTCCCCCATGCGCCGGAGCGGCTGCCGAACGGAACTTAGCTGCGGCACGCAGGCTCGCGTCAGCAGCGTGTCGTCAAAGCCCGCCACCGAGACGTCGTCCGGCACGCGAATGCCCGCGGCGGCCAGTATCTCCATGCAGCCGAAAGCCACGCCGTCGTTGGCGCAAAAAATCGCGGTCGCGCGTGATTCCGGAGGCGTCTCACGAAGCCACAAACGAGCGGCCTCGCGTCCCTCGGCGATGCTGAAACCGGCCACGCGCACAAGCCCCGGATCGAATGGCAGCCCCGCCTGCTCCAAGGCGCGTCGATAACCCGCCACCCGGCGCTCCGCGCCGCGCTGCCCGGAAGGCCCCGCCAAGTGCAAGATACGTCGGTGCCCCAGCTCGACCAGACGCGAGACCAAGGCGCAACTGCCCGCCTCCTCGTCGGATTCCAAAGAGATCAAACCCTTGATCGCGTGATTGGCATGGATGGCCACCACCGGCGTGTGGGCCGGAAGCGCGGCGACGGCGTCCGCGTCGAGCAGAGGCGCGATCATGATCATCCCGTCGATCCGTCCGTCGCAGAACCCGCCGACCCTGCGCCCGTCGCGCTCCCAATCATGCAGCGTGAAGACGGTGGTGTTTTGCCCGTGCCGCGCCGCGGCCGCGAGCACGCCGTTGAACACCTCCAGAAAGTAATGGTTCAAATCGCCGCCCTCGACGACGGCGACGACCCCGATCGTGTTCATACGGCGCCGCACCAAAGCCCGCGCCGCGGCGTTGGGCCGGTAGTTCAAACGCGCCGCCGCATCGAGGATACGCGCCCGGGTGTCGGGCGAGATGCGCGACGAGGTGCGCGCGCCATTCAACACCGCCGAAACGGCCATGGCCGACACTCCTGCCTCGCGCCCGACATCGCTCAGGGTCGCCGCGCGAGCGGGCTTTTTCTTCTTTGGTAAGCCAGACATTGAGGCGCGACGCTGTGCGGCGAAACCGGCTTTGCCAAGCTCCTCCCCCAGCGCACGGGCAAATCGCGCAACACGCCGGAATTCCTTTCAGGACACGGAACGGCGCCTGAAGGCGGCCCGATATTGCATCAAAAAGCCGTGTTTCATGCGCCACCGGCTCCTAATCGCTTTCCTTATCCGGACCGCGAACCCAGTTTGACTCCGGCTGTAACCCCGCCCCGCCACCGCTTCACCTTTTTCCCTGCGTTGGAAATTAATGATTTATCGAAAAATCACCTTTGCCCCATGAAACTACTGTCATCAGGATTGTTCGCGCTCGGTCTTCTGACCGCTCCCTTCGTCGCCTTTGGCGACGTTCAAGTCACTTCGTTCGAGGGGGCTGTCGACCCCTCTGTTATCGATCCTTGGGTTCCGGGTCCCGGAACCAATAGCGCCGGGGCGGAACTCACCTACCACATCACCAGCGACGCAGCCACTCACGGCACCTCCAGTCTTGAGATCATCTACCCAATGGATGGCACCACAGGCACGTGGGGTCGCATCGTTTCCGTCCCGACCGACACCTACGCCAGCACGATCGCCCAAGGCACGGGAATCAAGGCGGACGTCTACTTTGAGTGGCCCGACCGTCCCGCCGCCACCAGCGGCGG
>CBIHRE010000010.1:0-23187 GCA_966212385.1 uncultured Akkermansia sp.
GGCATTGCGGGCCCCAGTGAGCCCAGATGCCGAACTTGCGGTCGCGAAACCACTCGGGGACCTCGTATTGCGAGAGCGATTGCCAAGTGGGCTGGAACTTGCCGGGCGCGATCGGCTCGGCGGCGGTGGACACGATCACCGAAGGTTTCAAATCGCTGGGGATCGGGCCGAGGGCGGCGAAGGCCGGCAATGCGGAGGCGAGCAGAATCGGGAGGGATGGAAGTAGGGGACGCATGGATACAGATTAGGGGGCGGAACGTGAGGGTTGTTGTCCTTGTATGAAGAAGCGTCGCTTTTCGGGGAAATCCGCCACCTCTTTTGCCCGGGCGTTCACCTGAATCGTGATGGCCGACTCAGGGCGCCGGGCCGGGAGCGGCGGCGGCCAGCGCATCCGCCTCGTCCAAAAGCAGCTTGGCGAAGGCCCAGTCATACCAGAAGCCGTCGCTGCCGTTGCCATCGGCCAATCCTTTGGCAAATTTTGCCGCGATATCCGCCCGCGCCGTGGCGAGCAAAGGGGCGGCCGTGTCGGGCTGTCCTTCGCCTAAGGCGCACAGGGCGAGCAGCACGCGTTTGCTGGCGGTAAGCGCGGAGGAGCGAAGTTTTTCGTTGTAGCCCAAGGCGGCCACGTGGCGGGCTCCGGCGATGTCTCCCTGCCGGTATCGCCAGAGCGACACCGGCAGGGAAGCCCACCCCATGACGGGATTGGGAAGGGTGGCGAACCAGCGTTCGACGCGTTCGCCGAGGGAACGCAGGCGTTGCTGCAAAGGGGCGTCAGTCGGTCGCAGCAGACAAAGCTTGAGCACGCGTGCGACCGCATCGGCGTTGTCGACGGTGGCGAAGCGTTCGGAGTGATCGTGACGGAAGGTCTCGTAGTCGGCGAGCTTGTCTCCCATGAGCAAGGCCACCCCGTAGCTCTGATGATCGATGGTGGTCGTTTTCCACGAATCGAGCCGGCCGACACGCTCGACGACCGCGAAACGGTCCGCCGCTTCGGCCCAACGCTGGCGAATCGCCAGCCACTCGCCGATCGCGCGGTAGGCGGTAAGCCCCTCGAAGGTGGGGCGGTCGGGCGGGCGGCGCAGGGCGGCGAGGACCGCGTTGGCTTCCTCCATACGGTTGTCGCGGGTGAGGAAGACGGCGCTGGAGATTTTTTCCGCGTCTTCGGCGGCGGCGCGCAGGCGGGTCTGCTCCCGCAGGGCGGCGCGTTCGCGCAGGTAGAGCCAGGTGGAGGCGCCTAGCCCACCGAGGAGCGTGGCGAGGATCGCGGTCCCGGCGGCGAAGGCGAAGCGGTGGCGGCGCACCAGTTTTCCCAGCTGATAAAATCCGCCCGGCGGTCGCGCGACCACCGGCTCGTCGTCCAGATAACGACGCAGTTCGACCGCCAGTCCTTGTGCGGTGGAGTAGCGGCGTTGCCGGTCTTTCTCCAAGGCCCGCATGACGACCCAATCCAAGTCGCGTCGCAGCGTCGCGATGAGCGCGGATGGCGGGCAACGGAAACGGGCGGCGACCTCCGCCAAGTCGGCGGCGGGCAGGGTCCTCAAAAAGAGGGAGGGAGCGGGCGGATCGACCTCGCGCAAGGTGCGGCGCAGGGCGTCGAGGCCGGCGTCGATGAGCTTTTTCGAATCAAACGGAGGCCGGCCGGTGAGCAATTCGTAGAGCAGGGCGCCGAGGCCGTAGATGTCGGCCCGCGTATCCACGTCGGCACGACAGGCCTCGGCCTGCTCCGGGCTCATGTAGGCGGGCGTGCCTATGAACTGGTCCGCCCCGAGGGTGAGGTCCGGCTCGTCGGCGGAGCTGCTGGAGACCGCCTTGGCGACGCCGAAGTCGATGATCTTGGGAGTGGCGACGCCGTCTTGCGACGTGACGAGAACGTTGGACGGCTTGAGGTCGCGGTGGAGGATTCCCTTCTGGTGGGCGTGCTGCACGGCCAGGCAGACTTGGATGAACAGCTCCAGGCGCTCGCGCACGGACAGGCGCCGGGAGTCGCAATAGGCGGTGATGCGTTCGCCGGCCACGAGCTCCATGGCGAAAAAGGGACGACCCGCGTCGGTCGCGCCGGCGTCGAAGACGCGGGCGATGTGCGGATGGTTCATCATTGCCAAGGCCTGCCGCTCCAGCGCGAAGCGGGCGATGACGCGCTCGGTGTCCATGCCGAGGCGGATGATCTTGAGCGCTACCTGGCGGCGAACGGGCTCTTCCTGCTCCGCGAGGTAAACCACGCCGCAACCGCCTTCTCCGAGGCGGTGGACGACCCGGTAACGGCCGATGCGTGCGGGGTCCGCCCCGTGCGTCTCCGAAGCGGCCTTTTCATGTCTTGAGCCGGAGGCTTCGGAATCGCGGGAGGCTTCACCGGGATCCGCCGGAGCGGGCGGGACAAAGTCGAAAAACGTCGCGGCTTCGACGTGCGCGGCGAGCAGCGTGCCGAGGCGCTCGCGCAGCGCCGGATCGGCGGCGCAGGTTTTGTCGAGGAAGGCTTCGCGCAAAGCGGGATCAGTCAATTCGAGGGCGGCCTCGAAGAGCGTCCGCTCGATCTCCATGTCGTGCCCGCCGCTCACGACGATTCCTTGATGAGCTGCATCAGCCGGGCTCGCGCGTAGTTCCAGCGGCGTTCGACCGTGCGCTCGCCGACGTCGAGGATGCCGGCGATCTCGCCGGTGGTGTAGTTGCCGAAGAACTTCAGGGTGACCACGCGAGCGCCCTCCGGGTCGAGCTGTTCGAGGCGGGTGAGCGCCTGGTCGACGAGGAGCACGCGCTCGTCGGGCGCGGTGGCGGCGAGGTCGATGTCGCCGAGGTCGATGCGCACGGGATTGGCCCCGCGCTTGAGGCGGGCCTTTTGGCGCGCGTGATCGACCAGGATTCGGCGCATGGCCATGGCCGCCACGCGAAAGAAATGCGCGCGATCCTGCCAGCGACGTTCGCCGGGCCCGGACAGACGCAGCCAAGCCTCGTGCACCAAGGCGGTGGGCTGGAGCGTATGTCCCGCGGATTCGGAGGCCATGCGGGCCGCCGCGAGTCCTCGCAGCTCCTCGTAGACAAGAGGCAGGAGCCGGTCGCTTGCCATCGCCGCGCCGCGCGCGACGGCCTCCAGCCGCAGCGTGACGGCGGTTTGCTGGGGATCGGAAGGCATGGGGCGGGGCGAGCCGATGCATTGAGACGAAATCGTCGCGTGCCAAGACAAGCACGGATTCGGGCCGAAGTCATACTCTGAGCGGCTCGTCACGCATGCGTGTTTCCGGCGCATCGGGATGCTTTTTTGAAAAACGTGGCGGCTTTTGGAGACAGGCGGCGCTTCTCCCGGCGAACCCCCGACCCCTCGGCGTCCTCGTAACGCTTCAAGCGTTCCCGAGCGCGCCGCCCATAACCCCACACCTCGCTCTTCGGAGCCCACCTCGTTTCGCCCGCACCGGGCGATGCTCGCCCGCTGGGCGAACCCCACCCCAAAACACATGAAACGCATAAACGCAGTTCTCAGTCTCGGAGCGTCCCTGCTCCTGTTCGCGCTCGGCCGGCCCGAAGCGCGCGCCTACACCCACCCCTGCATCCCGGCCTCCACGCAGGACCTCGATTTCATCAAGGCCAGCCTGAACCAAGAGCCTTGGAAAACCGGCTACACCCAGCTGCTGGCCACGTGGAATCCCAATTACACGGCACAGCCCTACGCGACCGTCACGCGCAGTCCCGACTTAAATCTCACCGCCTGGTCGAAAGACATGAGCGCCGTCTATAATTATGCGCGGCTGTGGTATTTCACCGGCACCAACGCCTACGCCCAGAAAGCGCACGACATTCTCCTCGCTTGGGCCAACACGCAGACGACCATGGGCGGCGATCAGGCCGGCCTCGCCCTCGGCGATCTTGCCCAAGCTTATGGCGGGGGCGCCAGCATCCTGCGCGGCACCTGGCCGGGCTGGACCGCCGCCGACACGACCGCGGTGCAGAATCTCTTTGCGAATGTTTACTGGCCCAAAACCGCGGCCGCGGGGAACATCGAAGGTCCCGCCAATAAAGGAGACCTCAACATGATGGCTGGCATGGCCATCGCCCTTTTTTGCGATGACACCGCCAAGTTCAACCACGTCCTCGACCTCTACCGCACCTATCCCGGTGCGGGTCTGCCCAACACTCTCGCTACCGGAGAAATGGGTGAAACAGGCCGTGATGCGGGCCACGGCTACGGTGGCCTCCTCGGCAAAGTCTTCGTCGCCGAATGCGCCTGGAAACAAGGCATCGACCTCTATTCCGAAGGGGACAACCGGCTCCTGGCCGTCGGCGAATACTACTGCCGCAACACCTTCGAGACCGACAACCCTTTCGTGGACTACGGCACCGTGGACGCCCTCTACGTGACCAACGCGTATGGACCTTACGGCGCCAATCGCCAGGCCCTTTACATCATCCAGAACGCCTACAAGAACCGAAAGGGCCTGCCCACTCCCTGGATCGACCGGAAACTCGAGGAGCAGTGGGTGGACATTAACAACTTCGTGTATGCCAGGACGGCGGACTTCAGCACCGCCACTCCGCCGGCGGCCGTTGTTCGCCCGTCGGTTTCCCTAGGATCGAACCTGACGTTGACGACCATCGGCAACAATTCCGCCGGCCGCAGTTCTTCTTACGCCAACGGCGTCTGGACGCTGACCGGCCCTGGACTCGATGTATGGGCCGATACGAGCGACGACTGCCAGTTTGCTTATCAAACCATGACCGGCGACTGCGCCATCGTTGCCCGAGTCACCTCGTCCCAGGCAATAACCGCCTCGACCAAGGCAGGCGTGATGATTCGCGACAACCTTTCCGCCACCGTTTCGAAGCGCGGCTATGCGGCGATGATGCCCCTCACCCCCAACCAGGTGCAAAGTCGCCTGGCGGGTGCGACGGATATCTGGGCCGGACGGGTCGTGCAGACGACCAACCTGCCTAACACCGGCATTCCTTACTGGGTAAAACTTGAACGAAGAGGCGACATGATCACCGCCTACAGTTCGGTGGATGGCACCAGTTGGTCGCCCAATGTCAGCTGCGGCTACACCAACCTGCCCGCCACCCTCTACATCGGCTTGTTCGTCTCGAGCGGATCGTCGACGACGACCACCACCGCCACCTTCGACAACGTGGCGTTCACCGGCGGCACGGGCGGGTTGGTGACAACTCCGGCGGCTCCGGCGGCCGTGTTTGCCGCCGGCTCAAACAAGGCGATCACCGTGCGCTGGCTGCCTTCCTTCGGCGCCACCGGTTATGACGTGCTCCGCTCCACCACCTCCGGCAGCGGCTATACCACCGTCGCCAGCAACATTGCCGCCGACAAGACCAGCTACATGGACACCACACCGGCCGCAGGCACGACCTACTATTATGTGGTCCGGGCGAAAAACTCCGCCGGCACCAGCGGCAACTCGCCGCAGTTCTACGGCTCGCTGCTGGCCACGCCGATGGTCAATCTCGCCTTCGGCGGCACGGCCACGGACAGCGCGCACATCAACGGCCAGGACGCCACCGGCGCCTTCGACGGCAACGCCGGCTCCAAGTGGTTCAACAACAACGTGGCCCCCACCGGCTGGGTCCGGTATGACTTCGGCGCGAACAACGCGCAGGTCGTCAAACGCTACACGGTGAGCAGCGCCAACGACGTGCCCGCGCGCGACCCTAAGGACTGGCAGTTCCTCGGCTCGCAGGACGGCGCCACCTGGACTACCCTCGACACGAAGAGCGGTCAGACCTTCGCCAATCGGTATCAGCAAAACACCTACGCCATCGGCAACACCACCGCCTACCGTTACTACCGGCTCAACATCACCGCCAACAGCGGAGAGCTGGGCGTGCAGCTCTCCGAACTCGGGCTCTGGGGCGACACCGGCCGCACTGTTCCCGACGGCCGCTATGCGTTCGCGAGCCGCCTGAGCAACAAGGTGATCGACCTCTTCAACGGTGGCACCGCCGACGGCACCGACGCGATCCAGTGGGCATGGAACGGCGGCAACGACCAGAAGTGGGATCTCGTGTATCTCGGCAACGGCCAGTATAAGCTGACCGGCGTGGCCAGCGGCAAATTGCTCGAAATCACGGGTGCCTCCACGGCAAACGGCGCAGCCGCCCAGATCTGGCCATCGAACAGTAACAACTGCCAGAAGTGGACCATCAGGCCCTCTGCCGACGGTTTCTTCAAGGTCCTGAACGTCAACAGCGGCAAGTCGCTCGACATCCAGAACAACTCGACCGCCGACGGAGCGGCCATCCTCCAGTATAACGACATCGGAGCCAGCAATCAGCAATGGCTGATGCCCGTCGTGCCCTGACCTGGCCTGACGCGGCTCCGGCTGATCGCGATTGATGCAAACCGCCCCGCGCCTTCTTCGGGCGCGGGGCGTTCTTTTTCGATATGCTCATTCTCCTGCTCGTTTGCGCGACTCGTCGACAGCGAGACCGCCCTTCGCGGGTTCATGGGGCGCACGAGGCGAGAAACCGAAGCGGTCGGGCGCGCCTGGGATTGCGGCTGCAAGAGGCCGGGGCTTATGGATGGGAGCGTCGCATGCGTTTTCCTTGGTTCCTGCTTTTCCTGATTTTCTCCGGCGTCCCGGCGACGGCCGGCGGTCTGCATCCCGAATCGCAGGTCGGAGACTGGATCTGGACCGACTCGACGCAGGACCGGCAGGAGTGCCGCTTCGTGCGCAGGATCGAACTGCCGGACGGGAGCGCCGTCGACTCGGCGCTCCTGCGCATCACGGCCGACAATTTCTACCGCGTTTATCTCGATGGCTATTTCATCGGCCAAGGTAGCGACTGGCGCGTGTTGACCGAGTATGACATCACCCGGCTGCTGACACCGGGCCGCCATGTGCTGGCGGTGAGCGTGGTGAACGATTTCGACTTCGGCGGTTTGCTCGCGGGGCTGCGCATCCGCATGCGCGGCGGCCAGGAGATCGAGATGCCGACGGACGAGAGCTGGGAACTGATCCCGGAGAGCACGCCCGCCTGGCCCGTCCCGAAATTTGACGCGGCGGCGAAAAAAGCGCGGGTTATCCGACGCTTCGATACCTGGATGCGGCCGCGCGTATATGAGGCGCCGGTCTCATTGCCGGAGGTGAAGTCGTTTTGGCAGCAGCGGTGGTTTCAGGTGTCGCTGATCGCAGTGATCGCCAGCGCGCTGCTTGGGGGGCTGTTTCTGTCGGGCATGCTCCTGCTGAAGCTCCAGTCGGAACGAGTTGTTCGTCGTGAGCGGGCCCGGATCGCGAACGACCTGCACGACAATCTCGGCGGCGGCCTGACGCAGCTGGTCTTGCTCGGCGAGGCGGTGCGCCGCGAGCTGGGAGGCGAGACGGGGCGCTCCGGCGAGAAGCTGAAGCGTCTCTGCGAACAGGCCCGCGCGATGGGGCGGAACATGAAGGAGACCGTCTGGCTCATCAACTCGCAGCGGGACACGGTGAGCGAGCTGGCGTCCTTCCTCGCGCGTTACGCGGAGACCTTTTTTCGCGACACGCCGATCCGGTGTCGCTTCGCGATCGAGGAGGATCTGCCCGAAGCGCCCTGCGGTCTGGGCGTGCGCCGCAATCTGCTCCTCGGCGTGAAAGAAGCCTTCAACAACGCGCTTCGGCACTCCGGCGCGAGCGAGGTCGAGTTTATCGTCGAGAGAAGGCGGGGCCAGCTGCGGATCGTGGTGCGCGACAACGGCGCCGGCTTCGATGTCGACGCGACCGCGCCGGGCGAGGGGCTGCGCAACCTCGAGCTGCGCGCGCGCGAGGCGGGCGGCGAACTCGCCTTGCGAAGCAAGCCTGGCGCGGGGACCGAGGTCGAATTCGTGACCCCTCTCGCCAAGCCGGCCCGCTGGGGCGGGTGAGCCGGTCGCGCGGAGCCGTAGCCAGACCGGCGTGGCATGGGCGTCTCGCCCATGTTCCGAACCCACGGGCGGGACGCCCGTGCCACCTCGAGCGGCCGGGTTCTGCGTATGGCCTCCCGCTGCGCGCCTCCCGCCTCCGGGGATATTGGCAAAATCCGCGCCGCCTGATAGCTTGATCGCGATTGGTTGCGCCACGCGGCGCGGCCCCGCCGCCATGTCCCGCTCATCTCCTGCTCCCGCTTCCTCCGCCCGCCCGCCCGCCGAGACCGCCGGCTCCGGCGCTTGCCGCGTGGCCGTGGTCGAGGACATCGAAGGCATCCGCGCCGAGGTGGTGCAACTGATCGAGTCGTTTGAGGGCTTCGTCTGCGTGCAGGCCTGCGCCAGCGCCGAAGACGCGCTTAAGGTGCTGCCGGCCCTGGCGCCGGATGTCGTCCTCATGGACATCTATCTGCCTCGCATGTCCGGCATCGAATGCACCCTTCGGCTCAAGGACAGCCTCCCGTCCTGCCAGGTCGTGATGCTCACTTCTTCCGACGAAGAGGAACTGATCTTTCGCGCGCTCGAGGCCGGCGCCGACGGGTATCTGCTCAAGGACGGCGCGCCGGAAGATCTCCGCCAGGGTCTGTTGGATTTGCAACGCGGAGGCGTGCCGATGACCAGCGGCATCGCCCGCCGCGTGGTGCAGTTTTTTCGACACCGCGCCAAAGGCTCGGACGAACTGCGAAGCCTCAGCCAGCGCGAGGCCGAGGTGCTCGGTTTGATCGCGCGCGGCCTGAGCACGAAGGAGGTCGGGGATCGCCTCTCGCTCACCGTCGAGACGATCAAGACCTACGTGAAAAACATCTACGAAAAGATGCACGTCCACTCTCGGGCGGAGGCCGTCGCGAAATATTTCGAGGGCACCGGCGCCGAAAGACCGGCCGCGCCGCGCCGGCGGTGAAGACGAGGCGGGGCGGCGCGAGGGCGGGGGAGACGGCCTCCCGAGTTTGGGGATATTGGGGCGCGGATGGGAACCTGCTAGAGTGCGCGGGTCGGCGGCCGAGACCGGCCCCGGCTTTCGCCGTCCCATGCTCCCCGCTTTCGCATTGTCGTCCCCTGTCCGTCCGGCCCGCCCATATCGATTGAAATCCATCATCGCTTTGCTTTTGCCGGCGTTGCTTGTCGGGCAAGTTGACCGTGTGTTTGCGAAAGGCGCGGGAACGACGGCTGCTGAACCCGCTTCGACGATCCTGACAGACAATGTCGTGGATCTGCGCGAGACGATCTCGCCGCAAGGTTTCGTGCATCCCGGCATCAGTTGCGACGCCCAGACGCTTGCGGTCATGCGGGAAAAGGTGATCGCGGGAGCGTCCCCGTGGGTGGACTACTTCGAGGGAATCCGTCGCACGCGTTTCGCCGACCTGAAGCAGCGCCCGCGCTTTGTCCGGCAGATCACGGACGACGGCGGCATCGGCGCCTTCGCCCACGACGCACATCTGGCTTGGGCGCATACCATCCTCTACGTCGTCACGGGCGACGAGGCCTATCGCAAAACTCCGCTGGAGATCGTGCGCTGGTATGGCTCGCGCACGGAGGAGAGTTTTTTCCCGCGGTATTTCACCGACAGCCACATCAAGATCGGCAAATACGTCTACACGCTCTGCAGCGCCGTGGACATCCTTCGCGCGACGACGCCGAGGGACGCGCAGCTAGCGGTGACGCCCGCGATGGTGGATGCGCTTCAGAAGCACTGCCTCCTGCCGATCCGGAAGAACTGCATCGAGCGCAACGACTACTTCATGAACCAGCATTCCTATGCGATCATGGGCTTCCTGGCGTCCACGATCCTCGGGGATGAGATCGACGACTATAAACGCGCCGTCGAGTGGACCACCGTCAACGCGACGACTCGAAATCACGGGCGCAACGGTTCCATCAAGGAGCAAATCCGTCTGGTCACACGCGACGACAAGACCGGCGCAACCGTCGAGCCGACGCTTCAGCTCGTCGAAATGGGGCGCGACATGCCCCACGCGGAGGGCAACCTCACCAATCTGTTGATGATGGCGAAAACCATCGATTTCCAGAAGACGAAGGTCGACCCGGTCGTTGGCACCGTCACCGACAAAAAAAACGGGGTCTCGCCCGTCCGGTTCCTGGACGACCGCCTGTCCAAGGGAGTGGCGTTGTATGCGAAGTATAACCTGGGCTTCGGATTGCCTTGGGTTCCGACCTATTCCGAGACCGATCCCGCGCATCCGGATTATCTGGCCCGCTACGATCATATCAGCCCCAGGGGCCGGGGCTTGTTTGGCGGCGCCGCCCACTACTACTATTTCAAAGGAATCGGACTCGATATGGAGTCGGGGTCGAATCGCTACATCAAGGCGGGCTTCGACGCCTCGGCGGCCGGCCGGGACCGGGTGCGTTCCGGAAGCTACTTCGACAGCATCCACAATTACGGTTTTGATTTTTGGATCGGACTTCCCGCGGCCGCATCCGACTCGGCGCCGGATCCCGCGAAGGCGAAGCGAGCGCTGGCCTCGGTGCTTCCGCCGTTGGAGGCGACCTACGAAGGCGTTCCCCTGGAAGGTTGGCAGTTCGAATATCAGTTCGTGGATTTGTCGGCCAACGCCCGGCCGGGCGACATCTATCCCGGCTCGCCGCGCGACATTTCCTTGAAAGCCCGTCGCGACGCCGACGGAACGGGCTATGTGCGGATGAGCGTCGGCACGGATCCGCGCACGATGGTGATTACCGGCCGCTTTTCGCGCGGCGCGGGCCTGCGTCTGCGCAGCGACTCTCTCGTGAAACTGGGCTTTTATCGCGACGAGGATTTTTCCCGGCGCGGCGCCTGCCTCCAGGAGATCCATGTTCCGGATACAAACGGAGAATGGTGCTTGGTGACCGCCGATTTCGAGGGCCAGGGGCTGCTCTACATCCAGGCGACGCCCCTGTCCGGACCTGCGACCATCGATTTTGATCGCATCGAGACGAACGCATCCGCCCTTCGCCCGCTCGCTTTCGAGTCCGCGGACGACCTGCTGTCGATTCCCGCTTATGCGGGAGCGCGCATCGAAAAGGTGATCGCCGTTTCGGGCGCCTCAAAATCCCTGTCGCTCCGGGCCCTGGATCTCCCCGCCGGCGCAAGTTTCGACGCCGCGACCGGCACGCTTTCGTGGACGCCCACCGCGGAGCAGACGGGAGATCACGCGCTTTACGTGGTCGCCCGTGACGGCGGCACAATGCGGGCCCTGCGCGTGGACATCCATGTCGCCCGCGATCTTCAGGCGGCGCTCGACTTCGTTTCTCGCTCCTATGATCCGGCTCAGCGCTACGTCGCGGCGACCGAGCGAGCTTTCAAGTCGGCGATCACGACGCGCGACTTGGCGTCGCTGCAGCGCGCGGCGGACGGCTTGAAACTGGTGAATCCCCGCCTGCCGGACGGCAGCTTGGACTATCGCGTGGCTTCGAGTCCGAAGGAGCGCGGAGTAAACAACATGGCTGACGGCGATCCATTCACCAATGGCGGTGTCTGGGGCTTCGACAAAAACGTCACGCTGGATTTCGGGACCGACTTCAAGGTGAAGTCCGAGGCCTTCCGCATGCTGGCCCGCGACGGCCACCCGTCCCGCATGGCGCAGGTCGTTGTCTACGGGTCGAACGACCGCAAACACTGGATGCTGTTGACCGAAGACAAGACCGTGCGCTCTTCCGACTGGCAGACCCTGACGGTCAAAGCGGAGGAAAAGGACAAGGCCTACCGTTATCTCCGACTGTTCATGCCGGCCAAAGCGCTCCCCATTTTCGAAGTCGCGGAGCTGCGCATCGTCGGCGAGCGCATCGAGGACACTGGCCCGGACCGCCGACTGGCCTACATTTCCGGCTACGCGGACGGCACCTTTCGCCCCGATCAGAAACTGACCAAGGCGGAGGCGGTCGTCCTGCTCGCCGGCCTCGTGGACGATTACACGGATCGCGGCGCCTACGACTGCGCCTTCGTTGACGTGCCCCGCACCGCGGCCTATTTCGATGACGTCGCCTACATGTCGAGCAAGGGCATTGGCAACACATGGGAACAGCCGGTGAAGTATGTCGTCGGCGACGCGGACAACCGTTTCCATCCGGACGCATTCATCACCCGCGGCGAGCTGGCCGCGGTGATGTCCCGCATGCAATGGCTGAAAGGCGACGGTCCCGAATTGAAGGATGTGCGCGCGGACACCCCGCACGCCGTCGAGATCCGGCGCGTCGCGCGGGAAGGATGGCTGTCCGCGGACAAGACAGGCGCCTTCAGCCCCGACGCTGCGGTGACGCGCGCGGAGTTCGTCGTCGCGGTCAATCGCATGACCGGCCGAACCGGCATCGCGGCGCCTCGCGAAGGTCTGCCGACATTCTCCGACCTGCGCGCCTCGCACTCGGCCTATGCAGAGATCATGAAGGCCGCCGCAGACTATCCGCTGCCGACGGCGCCGGCGCCCGCAAGCTGGCGGAGGCTCTCGCGGGGTCCCGGATCTCGGCGTTAAAGTAATCCGGTGCCGCTTCTCACCTTAGCTCCTCCAACGATCTCATCTTTTTCGGACATGGCTCATCGTTTGACCCGTTTCAGTTTTTTCCTGTTCGCACTGTTCCTCGGCCAAGCCGCCTTGGCCTTTGCCCAGGACCTTATCCACCCGGGCGGGCTGCACAGCCAGGCCGACCTTGACCGCATGAAGGCCAAGGTGGCCGCGGGCGAGAGCCCTTGGATCGAGGGCTGGAGCGCGCTCATCAAAGACCCGAAGGCGCGAAGCGATTACAAAGCCGGACCCCACCGGCACATGGCCAGCCGCCAGCGAGCGCAGAACGACGCCAATGCCGGCGACACCGCGCACGCCGACTGCGCCGTGCGGATCTTAAACGCTTGGTCCGAGACGCTGGCCGAGGTTCCGAAAGGCGACAACCAGCCCGGCCTGAGCGGCATCCCCGTCGGCACCTTCGCCATCGCGGCGGAGCTGATGCGGTCCTATCCCGGCTGGTCCGCTCCCGATCAGGCGCGTTTCAAGCGCATGCTCCTGGAATTCATGTATCCGGTTTGCCACGACTTCCTTGTCCGCCACAACGGCTCGAGGCCCGACCACTACTGGGCCAACTGGGACACCTGCAACATGCGCGCCGTCCTCGCCATCGGCGTCTTCTGCGACGACCGCGCCAAGTTCGACGAGGCGGTGGAGTATTTCAAAAACGGCCGCGGTAACGGTTCGCTTCGCAACACCGCTCCCTTTCGTTTCGACGACGGCCTCGTGCAGTGGCAGGAGAGCGGCCGCGACTACGCCCACGTCATGGGCGGGCAGGGCCTGCTTTTCGAGATGTGCCAGATCGCCTGGAACCAAGGGGTCGACCTCTTTGGCGAGGACGGCAACCGCCTGCTCGGCGCCGCCGAGCACACCGCCCAATACACGTTCTGGAAGGGCGTGCCTTACAAGTCCTACGACAATTCGGACGGCGTGAAGCAGTTCTATATCTCGGAGAACTATCACGGGCGTCTCGACGCCTCGCATTTCGAGCTGGTCTACAACCACTACGTCGTGCGCAAGGGACTGAACGCCCCGCACGTCCGGCTCCTCGCCGCGCTGCGCCGTCCCGAGCCGGGCGAGATCGACGTCCTTGGCTACGGCACGCTCACCTACACCCTCGACGCCAAGGCGTCCCCCTTGCCGACGAAAGCCCCCCCGACGCCGCGCGAGGTCGTCGCGACCCCCGGCCTTAAGCGAATCGAGCTGCGTTGGTCGCCCTCCGGCGCCTACACCGCCCACGGCTATGAGATCGGCCGAGCCACCTCCTCGGTCGGCCCCTTCACGCCCATCTACTCGACCACCCGCTGGACCACGCCATACTACGTGGACGACGACGTGGCGCCGGGCCGCGCCTACTATTACACGGTCACCGCGCTCAACAACGCGGGCAAAAGCGCCCCCTCCGCGCCGGTGAGCACCACGCCGGCCGAGGGCGAGCCGCTGCCGTCCGCCAGCCGACGCGTCTCCGCCGAGGGGACCCTCTATTCCAAGGCCGCGGGCAACTCCTTCCTCGTGCCCGCCGCGGGTCGCGAGTTGGACGGCAGCTTCGCCGGACAGACCGTGGAGGGCGACTTCACGGCCACCGCCCGACTGGCGGACTGGCAGGGGCCCGTCGGCATGATGGGGCTCACGGTCCGGGAGCCGGGAAGTGACAAACCGCGAGCCTTGGCGGCGACCTTGGGCGAGGTTGGCGGCCGCCTCGCGCGCTTCCGCACGCGGGCCGATGGCAAGACCACGGTCCAGCGCGGCTGCGACTACACTTGGTTGCCCGTCTGGCTCCGCCTCCGGCGCGCAGGCGACGAGTTTACCGCCTATCAATCGTCCGATGGCAGCGAGTGGTTCGAGATCGGCAAAAGCACCGCGATGCTCCCGCGAGGCGTATTGGTCGGCCTGCTTGCGAGCGGCGGCGGGACCCCGCCCGGACGCAAGGCGACGGATTCGCCGAGGGGCGTCTTCGACCACGTCGCGATCGAGCGTCAGCCGCCTTCGGCTCCCCTTGCGCCGACCGAGCTCACCGCGACGCCGCTCGACGGTGGCGTGGTTCGCCTGGATTGGAAAAACGCCTCCGGATCTTCGCAGGCCGGGGTGAAGATCGAGGCATCGCTCGACGGTGCGCATTTCTACGAGATCGCCGATCTCGGCGCCGGCGCGTCCCGTTTCGAAAACACCGGCATCGAGCGCCCCGCCGCCCTCCGCTACCGCGTCCGCGCCTACAACACCGGCGGCTACTCGGCCTACTCGAACGTCGCCCCGGGCGCCTCGGCGCCGGCGGCCCGCTGACCTTCGTTGCCGCCGCCCTTCATCCGCGCCGCCCCGCGTTTTCGTCGACGCTACGGTCTCCTTTTCAGCCACCGATCTTATGAAGCTACGATTTGCCCTCGCGTTGCCCCTCCTCGCCTTCGCCGCGCTGGCCGCGATGTTCTCGTCGGCCCGGGCGGAAACGCCGTCCGCGCTTTTTCCGCATCCCGAGCGCATTCGCTACGACGGTCACTGCCTCCAGATCGAAGGCCGGGACTTCTTTCTCTCCTCCGCGGCGTTTCACTACTACCGGACCCCGCCGGAGCTGTGGCGCGACCGCTTTCAAAAAATCAAGGATGCGGGCTTCAACACCGTCGAAACCTACGTGCCGTGGAACTGGCACGAGCGCGATCTGCCGGCCGGGCTCGGCGATTTTTCCAAGGTCGATCTCTCCGAGTTCGAAGCCTGGCTGAAGATGGCGCACGAGGAGTTCGGCTTCTACACCATCGTGCGCCCAGGCCCCTTCATCTGCGCCGAGTGGGGCGGGGGCGGCTACCCGCGCTGGTTGGCCAAGTTCAATCCCTGGACCGGCAAGGAATTTTGGCTCCGCAGCGGCGACGACGCGCACATCGCCTGGAGCGTCCATTGGTATGACGCCGTGTGCAAGGTCTTCGCCCGCGAGCAGATCACCCGAAAGCCGAAGGGCGCCAAGGGAATCATCCTCGTTCAGATCGAGAACGAATACGACTACTACACGGCGTCCACCGCCGACAAAACGAAGCTGCTCCGCGCCCTCTACGGCGCGGTGAAAAAATCGGGCGTCGAAGTGCCGGTCTTCACCTGCCGCACCGAGCAGACCCGCGGCAGCGCCGATCCGGTGCTCTCGCAGGTCTTCGATTGCGACAACCTCTACGTGCCGCTCGACGGCGCCCCGGGCTGCGCCCAGCGCATGGTTTCCCTGCGCGCCCAGCAGCCGGCGGCCCCGGCCTTCGTCACCGAGCTGCAAGGCGGTTGGTTCTCCCTCGTCGGCGATCAACTGAGCGAGGAGAACTACTCCGACGCGCGGCATTTCAACGCGATCCACTGGATGTCCCTGCTTGGCGGCGCGACCGGGCTCAATCCCTACATGTTCGTCGGCGGAACGCATTTCGGCGGCTGGGGCGCGCGCGGGTATACGACCACCTACGACTACAACGCCGCCATCCGCGAGTCGGGTGCGCTCGGCCCGAAATACTACGTCGCGAAGGGCGTGAACGAGTTCGTCCGCGACCATGCCGCGCGCCTCGTCCGCGCCGAGGGCGGCCCATGCGAGCTACAAGGCGCGCCCGCCTCGCTTTTCGGCGGCGTCCGCGTCGCTCCCGACGGCACCCGTTTCGTCTTCCTCCACAACACCGACGCCAAGAACGCCGTCTCCGGCAAGGTCACCGTCGTTCCCGGAAAGATCACCCGGCCCGCCGGCCCCGCCTACAACTACGATCAGGAGGGCAACCGCGTGCTCGTGCGCACCAACGGCGCCGACGCGGGCGCCGCGACGATCCCGCCCTTCGACGTGGATTACGCCCTCGCCGGGCTCGGGGCCGGGGTGCTCGTGATTCCGCCCGGCAAGACCGCCGCCGAGGGCGTCTGGTATCCCAAGACGCAGGCCGTTCCCGCCCCGCGGCCGCTGCCCGCGACGGTGCGCATCGCCTCCGCGCTCAAGCGCCCGGATCCGCTCGAAGGTCGCTGGCAGGCGCTGCCCGAGGGCAAATCGCTGCCCGAGCTTGGCGTGAGCGACCAGCGCCACGTGCTCTACCGCTCGCGGTTTTCGCTTTCGGAGGACGACGCGCCCCGCTTCGGCCGCCTGCTGGTGAACTCATTCAGCCGCGATATCGTCGCGGCGCAGGTCAACGGACGCCTCGCGGGGCGCCTGTATCCGGACGAATCCTACGCCGCCGCCGCCACGCGCAACAAGAAGCTCTCCTTCGCGCGCATCCGCCCCGACGAGTTCGACAACCGCTTCGACGTCACCGGCCTCCTGCGCGCGGGCGAAAACGAGATCGTGCTGCTTTACGAGAACATCGGCCACGAGCACGGCTACATCCCGATGGAGGAGCTGAGCGGCGTCCGGCGCGCCGGCCTCGGCTTCGCCGCCGACGAGACGACGATCGCGAAGCCGCTCGATTGGCAGGTCGCGCCGGGGCTCGGCGGCGTATTCGCCGGCTGGACGCGTCCCGACTTCTCCCCGAAGGACTGGGAAAGCGTCGCCCTCGACACCGGGAGGCCCATCGCGCGCAAAGGCAACGGCATCCAGCCTCAAGGCCGACGCGACGGTCTCCTCACCTGGTATCGGATCGAGTTCGAGTTGCCGGAGCTTTCGTCTCCCGAGGCCGCGTCGATCCCGTGGCGGCTCCTGCTGGACGCCTCCGGAAACGGCTTCATGTGGCTCAACGGCCACGACATCGGCCGCCATTGGGAAACCGGGCCGCAGCGCGAGTATTACCTGCCCGAGTGCTGGCTGAATTTTGGCGCGGGCCGAAGAAACGTGCTCGTGCTCGGCCTGCGGCAGACGATCAACGGCGCCGAGCTGCGCGCCGCGGAGGTTTCGCCTTATCCGGCCGATCCGGCCCTCGCTTCCCGCGCTTCCGTTTCCGCGCCGCGCGCCTCCGCCCGGCCCGACGCCTCCCCACGCTCGGTCGGAAGCGCCGAGTGGCAGTGGTCCGTGCCGGTGCCGCCGCTGGCCGGCCGCGAGAAAGAGACGCCGCGCGCTTTCCTCTGGATTCCGCCGGAGTGCCGGCGGGTCCGCGGCGTCGTCTTCGGCCACCACAACATGCAGGAGATCGCCGTCTTCGAGCATCCGATTTTTCGCCGCGCGCTCGCGGAGCTCGGCTTCGCCGTGGTGTGGGTGGCCCCGGCCTTCGACCGGAACTTCCGCTTCGACCAGGGAGCGGGCGAGAAGTTTGACGCGATGATGGCCGAGCTCGCGACGGTTTCCGGCTATTCCGAACTCGCCAGCGCGCCGCTCGTGCCCTGCGGCCATTCCGCCGCCGGCTCGCTGCCCTGGTATGTCTCCTACTGGAAACCGGAGCGCGTGCTCTGCGGGATCTCCTTCAGCGGCCAGTGGCCCTATGTGCCCGACCCCGGCCAGGCCCCGCCCTTCGGCGAGCACGACATGGATTCCGTGCCCGGCTTGGTGCTGCTGGGCGAATACGAAGGGGCGAGCGGCCGGATGGCGGCCGGTCTCGCCACCAGGGCCGCGCATCCCGCGCTACCGTTGAGCGCGCTGGGTTGCCCGGCCGACGGGCATTTCGTCGCGCTGGACGACAAGATCGAGCTGATGGCGCTCTACCTGAAGAAGGCCGCGCACTATCGCCTGCCCAAGGAACCGGCGAAGGACGGCCCGGTGAAATTGAACCCGATCGACGCCACCCGGAGCGGCTGGCTGGTGGATCGCTACGCCGACGATAAAGACGCCTCGGCCCCGGCCGCTCCGGTCGGAGAATTCAAGGGGGCGTCCGCGGATGCCTTCTGGTATTTCGACGGCGAACTGGCGAAGGCCGTGGACGCGTTTCAAAGGAAGCAGCGGGGAAAACCCGCCTTGGTCGGCTATGTGCAGGGAGGCAAGATCCTGCCGGAAACGCCGGGCGCGCATCACCAGATCACGCTCCAGTATTCGCCCGAGGCGGACGGCATCACTTTCAAGCTGACGCCCACCTTTCTCGACATCGTTCCGCCCGGACGCCCCGAGTCCTGGTCGCGGCAAAAGGCCGGCACGCGCATCGAACCGCCGCAAACGACGCTACCGATCACGATCCGGCCGATTTGCGGGCCGGCCGAAAAGGTCTCCGACGACACCTGGCGCGTGGCTTTCAACCGCGCCTCGTTTCTGAACGATGTCCGCGGCCAGGAAATCTGGCTAGCGGCCGTCTGGCCCGGCGACGCGACCTTCAAGCGCGCCGTGCAACAGTCGATGATGCGTCTGCCGGGACGTTTGAAAGAAGGCCGCGCGCAGACGATCGATTTTTCGCCCATCGGCGACCAGACGTCCGAGAACGGCTCGATTCCTCTCAAGGCCACAAGCGATGCGGGCCTGCCGGTGGGATTTTTCGTTCGCGAAGGCCCGGCGGAGATCGTAGGCGACACTTTGCGTTTCACCAAAGCCCCGCCCCGCGCCCGGTTCCCGCTCAAGGTGGCGGTGGTGGCGTGGCAATACGGCCTGCCCGGAAAGGTTCAGTCCGCCGAGCCGGTGACGCGGGAATTTTATCTGACCAAGTGATCGTCTGAGCGCCCTGCGCGCTCCTCCTCCGAAGCCCATGTCCACCTTCTCGCGGCGCGGTGTCCTCAAAACGTCGGCCTTGGCCGCCGGTGCCCTGTCCACGGGTTCGTTTCTCCCACGTCTCGCCGCGCAGGAGAAATCGGACGGCTCGCCGCCGCCGCTGCGAATCGACCGGCCGGTTCCGTCCGCGCCGCGGCCGATTCCGGCTCCCGCGGGCTTCGGCATCGCGCCGGGCCCCTGCCAACCGACATGGGCGTCGCTGTCGGAAAGTTTCCGGGTGCCCGACTGGTATCGCGACGCGAAGTTCGGCATCTGGGCGCATTGGGGACCGCAGTGCCAGCCCGGCATGGGCGATTGGTATGCGCAGACCATGTATAAGCCCACGCACCGGAACTATAAATGGCATGTGGAGCACTATGGCCATCCTTCGAAATTCGGCTTCAAGGACGTGATCAACGAATGGCGGGCCGAGCAGTGGGAACCGGAAAAGCTGGTCGACTTCTACAAAAACGCGGGCGCGAGGTTCTTCGCCGCCATGGCGAACCACCATGACAACCTCGACATGTGGGATTCGAAATACCAGCCGTGGAACACCGCGCGCGTGGGCCCGAAAAAGGACATCATCGCCGGCTGGGTCAAGGCGACGCGCGAGGCGGGCCTGAAGTTCGCCGTGACCTGCCACGGCGCCCGGGCCTGGGGTTGGTATCAGGAGGCGCAGGACGCCGATCACGAAGGGCCGCTGGTGGGCGTGGCCTACGACGGCCGCTTCACGGCGGCCGACGGCAAGGGCCTGTGGTGGGAAGGACTCGATCCGCAGGATCTCTACGCCCAATACCACGAGCGCGGCAGGTATGACCGAGGCGCGATGCTCGGGGACTGGCTCGATCCCGTCTACGTCGAGAAGTATTTCAACCGCACGATCGACCTTATCGACCGGTGCGACCCGGACCTGCTCTATTTCGACGATTCCGTTCTTCCCATTTACCCGCGAAGCGACATCGGCCTGCGGATCGCCGCGTATTACTACAACCGGAGCATCGCCCGGCACGGCAGGCTGGAGGCCGTTCTTACGGGAAAGAACCTCGATCCCGACCAGCGCAAGGCGATCGTCTTCGACATCGAGAACGGGGTGACCGACGCGATATTGCCCACTCCCTGGCAGACGGACATCTGCATCGGTGGCTGGCATTATCTCAAGAGCCTGTCCGAGAACCACGGATACAAGAGCTCGAAGCAGGTCGTGCGGCTGCTCATCGATATCGTCAGCAAGAACGGCAATCTCATGCTCAGCGTTCCGCTGCCCGGCGGCGGCGCGCCGGATGCGGACGCGAGGGCCGTGGTCGAGGGCATCGGCCGATGGATGGCGCAGAACGGGGAATGCATTTACGCCACACGCCCGTGGGCGATCTACGGCGAAGGCCCGTCCACCGAGAAGACGGACGGACCGAAACCCAAGGCCTTTCGATCCTACACGCCGGAGGATTTTCGCTTCGTGACCAAGGGCGACAGCCTTGTCGCCTTCCTCATGGACTGGCCCGCAAACGGCAGGGCCGTCATCCGGTCCCTGGCCGCCGGCGGCGCGCTTTACCCGCGCGAGATCGGACGCGTCGAGCTGGTCGGTGTGGAGGGACCGCTGCCTTTCAAACGCGACCGGGACGGCCTCACGGTCATCTTGCCCGCGCAAAAGCCCAACGAGTTCGCCTATCCCCTGAGAATCACCGCCCGGAGCTGAGGCCGGCGGGGCGGGACCGCACGGACTTTGGTGGACGGGCGGGTCTCTCCGCCCGTCGCCCGCGGGTCGCGGCAACGGGCGGGAACGCGCCCCGTTCACGGTCTTGGGTGTTACAACTTCACCCGAAGCTCCCGCCCGCGGTAACGGACGGACTGGGTGGCGGTGGCGTCGGAGATGCCGGCGGCGGAGGCGTCGGTGGCCAGGACCACCCGGAACTCGCGCTCGGCGACCAAGCCCGGGAAGGAGCCCTGACGTTTGCCGATCGAGAGCGTCCGGGCTTTGTCGTCCCAACGCAGCTCGACGGCGGCGCGCTGGCCTTTCTCGTAGGCGTAGGTCTCGCCGTCGTCTTCGTAGATCGTGAAGACGGCGTCGGCGCCGGGGTAGACGCGGATCTCGTAGGGGGCGTCGGGCTTCTCGCCGACGTGCTGCACGACCGGCCCCATGGGCACGATGGAGCCGGCGCGGACGAAGAGGGGGAAGCGATCGAGCGGGCAGGGCGTGCTCACGCTGGCGCCGCCGGCATGGCGAGCGTTGGTCCAGAAGTCATACCAATCGGCGCCGGCGGGCAGGTAGGTCTCGACGCCGTCGTCGATTTTGCCCGAGCCCGAGGCGATCTGGCTCGGGGTCCGCCAGCCGAGGCGGAGCGCGCGGTCGTGGTTGCCTTGGTAGTAATCGATTTTGAAGGGAAGGCGCTGGCCTTTCTTGAGCGTGATTTTGGCGCTCTTGAAACGCATGGCGACATCGCGCCAGTCCTCGGCGACGAGGCGGCCGTCGAGCCAGAGCCGGAAGCCGTCGTCGCCGCCGACGATGATCTCGTGTTCGCCGTCCTCGGGGGCGACGATCACGCCTTCCCATCGGCCGGAGAAGTTGTCCAGGCCGCGGAGGCCGGCGGGCGGTTCGGCGAGGGGCGGGCCGGGCCAGGTGTAGTCGACCTTCGGATCGACCGTCTTGCCGACGGATCTATCGAAGTTACGGCCTTCGAAATACTCCACGGAAACGCCGGGGCGGCCGTCGGCGGTCTGGAGAAACTCGGCGGGGATGGGGGGCGGAGGCGGGGCGCCGACACGGTGGATGGCGCGGGTGACGGGACGGACGAGGAAGGAGCGGCCGAAGAGGAACTGGTCGTCGAGCTTGCGGGCTTTCGGATCGTCGGGGAAGTCCATCGGGATGCCGCGCATCATGGTGTAGCCGCGGTCGGTGCTCAGCCAGGCGAGGCCGTAGATGTAGGGGAGGAGTCGATACCGGAGGCTCGCGGCGGAGCGGAGCGAGGCGTAGAACTCGGGATCGCTTTCGCGGAAGAGGTAGGGCTCCCGATGGATGGCGGTGCCGTGGATGCGGTAGATCGGGTTGAAGACGGCGAACTGGTGCCAGCGCGCGAAAAGCTCGCGATACTCGGCGTTGCAATCGTAGCCGTTGCGATACTGGCCGGGGATGAAGAAGCCGCCGGTGTCCTGGGTCCAGTAGGGCTGGCCGGCCATGGCGACGTTCACGCCGCCTGCGATCTGATTGCGGAAGGTGTCCCAGCTCGCGGTGGTGTCGCCGGACCAGGAGAGGGCGGAGTATCGCTGCTGGCCGTTCCAAGCGGAGCGGGTAAGGGTGAGGACGCGTTTGTCGGACGTGGCGCGCTGTCCCTCGTAGGTGCCCTGGGTGGTGGCGAGGGTGTAGGCGTTCAGGTAGCGGGTGTAGTCGCCCAGGGCGTTTTTTCCGAGGCTCTTGATGTCCGCCTCGACACGCTTCGGATCGTGGCAGGCGGTGCCGACCTCGACCTCGGTGCCGTCCATCCAGAGGGCGTCGATGCCGACGTCGAGGAGGCCTTTTTTGATGTGCTTGAAATAGATGGCGCGACCCTCGGGGCTGAACGCGTCGTAGATGCGGGCTTTTTTGGAGATCCAGTGGAGGGGCTCGTGACGGAGCCCTTTTGCGTCCAGTTCGCGGGCGAGCTCGGTGTCGTTGCCGACCGAGGGCCAGATGGAGATCATCACCTTGGCGTTGTTCTGGTGGATCTCGCGGATGGCGGCGGCGGGGTCGGGGAAGCGTTCCTTGTTCCAGGTCATGCCGCTCCAGCTTCCGTCTTTGTCGCTCCCCCAGTATTGCCAGTCCTGGACGATGTAATCGAGGGGGAAGCCGTCTTGGCGGAAACGCTTCACGACGCCGACCAGCTCATCCTGGGTCTTGTAGCGCTCCTTGCTCATGAAGAGGCCGAAGGCGGCCTTGGGGAGCATGGGCGCGGGGCCGGTGAGGCGACGATAGCCGGCGATGACGCCGTCCATGGTTTCGCCCGCGATCAAATAGTAGTCGACGCCGGCGGGGGAGCTTTCGGACCAGAAGGTGGCGCCGGTGGCGTCGTCCTTGAAAGTGCTCTTGGAGGCGGCGTCCCAGAGGATGCCGTAGCGCTTGGTCGAGAGGAGGAAGGGGACGACGATGCCGATGTTGGTCTGGACGAGCAGGACCTCCTTGCCGCGGTAGTCCATGTAGCGTTTGTCGTATTGGCCGAGAACATACAGGGACTCGTCGGCGGCGAGGGAGAAGGTCTGGCGGACCTCGTAGGTGGGCGCGCCGGAGATGGTGAGCTCGCGGATGTCGCCGGGGCGGGCGGGGGCCT
>CBIHRE010000011.1:0-22499 GCA_966212385.1 uncultured Akkermansia sp.
AAAAGCGCCTGCGGCGAGTCGTCGCCACGGGCCTTGAGCGAGCGGACGGCCCAGCGGTGCGTCAGCTCCATCGCCGCCTTCGCCTCGGCGTGGCCGGCGGTCGACGGGATGCATTGGTCGAGCACCATCATGATGTCGCTGCCGATGGCCTGCTGCATCGCGATGCTCGATTCCGGCGAAAGATGGTGGAGCTCGCCGTCCACGTAGCTGCGGAACGACGCGCCGTCCTCGCGCATCGCGCGAGCGTCGGGCAGCGAGAAAATTTGAAACCCGCCCGAGTCGGTCAGCACCGGGCGATCCCAGTTCATGAAACGATGGATGCCGCCGAATTTCCGGAAAACCTCGGGTCCGGGCCGGAGCAGGAGGTGGTAGGTGTTGGCCAGGACGACTTGGGCCCCGATGGTTTTCAGGTCGTCGCGCGTCAGATTTTTGACCGTCGCCTGCGTGCCGACGGGCATGAAGACGGGCGTGCGCACCTCACCGTGCCCGGTCTGAAACCGCGCCGCGCGTGCGCGCGTGCCCGGGGCGGTTTTTTCCAAAGTGAAGCGAAGGCGGGACATGTCCGGTGTGGCGTGGCTGCGGTGAAATCGGCCCACGCACCGTCGAAGGCAAAGGGAAAGCAGGTCCGCGTCGAGCCGACGGGCGCACGATCACGACCGGGCTTTCGTCAACAGGTTCACCAATTCGCGAACAGGCTCCGTGATTTTCCCCCGCTGCCATGCCGCCTGAAGTTCCCACTTTATCGAGGAGCCGCGCAGCGGCCGAAATGTCACGCCGGCGATTTTGCGCTCCGTGATCAGCGAGGGAAGCAGCGTGACGGCGTTCTCGGCGACCAGGAGCGAGAGAGTATGCGTGAGGCTGCTCGCGTTCTCGATGATCTTCGGGCGAAAGCGGGCGCGGCGGCAAATCTGGGTTATCCAGTTGTTGAAGGTCGGGATGTCGTCCGGAGAGGCGCCCACAAACGCCTCGTTTCGCAAGTCGGTTAGGGCGAGTTCGTCGCGGGCGGCCAGCGCATGTGTCTCGGGGAGAGCGACGACGACCGGAAACGTGGCGATTCGCCGCACGAAAAACTCGCGCGCAATTGCCGCGTTGAGATTACCCAGAATAATCATGTCCAACTCGCCTCGTCGGAGCGCCTCGATCTGCGCACCGGGCGGGAGGTTGACCAAGTGGACCTTGGTTTCCGGGTGGGATCGTCGCAGCGCCGCGAGCGCCGGGTTCAGATACTCGCCGGCCGCCGACATCAGATAACCGACGCGCACCGAGGCGCTTTGGCCGCGGGCCAGCTTCCTGACCTCGGCGAGGACGATATCTGCCCGCGCCACGACAGGGCCCATGCTTTCGCGCAAGGCGTGGCCGGCCGCCGTCAGCGCCACCCCGCGGTGATTCCGATCGAGCAACGAGCCGCCTATCTCGGTCTCCAGCGACTGCATCTGGCGCGTCAGCGTGGACTGCGACACATGCAGCTGTTCCGCCGCCTTGCTCATGCTGCCGAACTCCGAGATCGAGAAGAAAGCACGTAGCAGGTCGAGATTCACGGTTTGTTTTCCTGGCGCCGCGCCGGTCGAGACGCAAGCCGGAGCCATGCGCAACCTGCATGGCTGCGTTGCGGCTCTCGCAGTGGGCGAAGCCTGTTTCGGCTGTTATCCTCGACGCCTTGAAACCGCTTCGATGGGGCCGTCGTCCTCGATAATGGCCCGCAAGCTTGACAGAAAATTTTCCCGCCGCACAGGTGGCTCCTACAGTGAACCTCAACACGCACCAGAATTCGTTTTTCTGCGCCCGCCTCCAAAAGGCGGCGGACCGTGCGTCGTATATCTGCCCGGCGCGGCCCGGAGCCGCGAGCTAAGGTCTGCGCGCGACGCGCGGCGGACCTGACGCGGTCCCGGGTTAATTCGATAGGTTCTCTTTGCCGCGGCGTGCCCTCGTGGACGCGCGCGAACTTCACCCCGGCCGCGTCCTGACGCGGTCACGTTTAAAACCCGCCCGCCCGGTCGCACGCGTCCTGAACGCGCGACCCGCCGGGCTGCCCTTGGAGAATACCCATGACCATCCTTCACGTCACCGATTTCCACTTCAACAAGTCCTGGTTCGACTGGCTGCTTCATCGTGCGCCCGCGCACGACCTCGCCGTCATGTCCGGGGACATGCTCGACCTCGCGAGCGCGACTCCGCACCGCAAGCAGATCGCTTGGGTCGCCGACTGGTTTGCCGATTATCCGCGGCCCCTCTGCGTCGCCAGCGGCAACCACGACCTCGAATGGAGCGACGAGCTCGAGCGTTGGACGCCGGCCTACTGGCTCCGCCGCATCGGAAATCCGAACGTCTGGACCGACGGCCAGCGCGTCGAGTTTAACGGAACCTCGATTCTCAGCATCGGCTGCGCGACGCGACCCAAGGGCGGCAACGCCGATATCTGGGTCGTCCACGCCGCGCCGGCCGAGTCGCTCGTCACGGCCCGCTCGCGTGGCGGCGACGGCGGCGATCCCGACATGGTCTCCGCCGTGCGACGCTATTCGCCGCGGCTGGTGCTTTCGGGGCACGTCCACGATCCGCTGCACTGGCGCGAACAAGAGCGCGACACGCTGCTCCTCAATCCCGGGCGCAACGCCGAGGCGGATGTCCCCAATCACATCCTCGTCGATACGGACCGCATGAGCTGCCGCTTCTTCGGCTCCCTCCTCGATGAAAACGCCCGCGACGAGGAGGTTCCCACCGCCGTTCCTCACGGCGTCGGAGAGGTGGGCGCGGCGGCCGCCCTCGTTTAACCGAGCGGCCTTTTTCCGCGACGATCACGCGCGCTCCTCGGGAGCGGCGGTCGTCGCGCACCCAAAACATCAAAACGAAAACACCATGAACCACACCCCCATCTACATCTCCCGCGAAGACTACACGAAGCTGCGCCTCCTGTTGGGCGCCGCTCTTCGCTCCAATGCCAGCGCCGCTCTCGTGAGATTGCGCGAGGAACTCGATCGCGCGGCGATCTTCGATCCAGCCGCGTTCCCTTCCGACGTCGTGACGATGGAGTCGACGGTGGAATACCAGGACCTCGAAACCGGCGAGATCGAGGAATACACGATCACGTTTCCGGAGCGTGCCAACGTGGAGCGCAAACGGATCTCGATCCTGGCGCCGATCGGCACCGCGCTCATCGGCTGCCGGGTGGGCGACGTCGTCAACTGGTCCACGCCCGGCGGAGTGCGCCAGCTCAAGGTGCGCCGCGTAACGGCGGCGCCGAGCGAGACGGCCTCCGCCGCGAACACGCCCGCGCTTTTCGCCGGGCTCTTCACGTCCGCCGCCTAGCCGCCACCGCGCGGCAAGCGGGCCGGCCAATCCCGAAACCCTCCCAGTCCTCGGCCCGTGACGACGTTCATGCGGCCACATCCACAGCCATGACTTCCTCCGCCACCATTCCCGTTTCTTCGGTAAACACCTTTGGCCCTACCGCGCTCGCCCTTGTGACGATCGCCGCGACCGCGTTTCTGGCGCGTCCCCGGCGCCGCCAATCAGCCGCGCCCGCGTTCGTGCGCCGGCGACTGGATTTGCCGAAGGGTGTGGTGCGCTGGCTGGCCGTCGCAGCGCTCGCCATCGTCGCGATGCTCGGCCTCGGCATCGATTTGCAGGGGCTGTGGTCGACCATCGTCGCGGCGCTGAGCCTCGTCGCGATCGGCTTCGTCGCGATGTGGAGCATCCTGAGCCACATCCTGGCCTCGGTGTTCATCGTGGTCTTCCGTCCCTTCGAGGTCGGCGACCGCGTCGAGATCGTCGGCGACGATCTGATCAACGGCGTGGTGGCGGATCTCAACCCGGTTTACACGACGCTCCGGACCGACGACGGAGGGACGCTTCAGATCCCGAACAATCTGTTTTTCCAAAAAGTGCTGAAGCGCCACGCGCCCTCCGCACCGGAAGACACCAAGCCCGCTACGGCCTAGCCTCGACCCGGGTGCGTCATGACATTGAGCAAAAACAGATTTGGCCGGACCGCGTATCGGGTTTCCGAACTCTGTCTCGGCACGTCGAACTTCGCGCGCCACACGAGCCAGGAGGAGTCGTTTGCCATCCTCGACGCGTTCCGTGCGGCGGGCGGTAATTTCATCCAGACCAGCGGCCTCTGTCCCGGCGCGAGCCTGGGCGACGGTTTCCTCGGCCTGCCCGAGGAGTTGCTCGGGCGCTGGCTGCGTCGCCGGCTGGTCGCTCGCGCGAGCGTGGTCATCGCGACGCGCATCGCGCTCACGCGGCCGGTCATCGGCGGACTGGCCGCTTACACCGGCTTCGTTCGCCGTTGCGTGCATGATTCCATCCGCCGCATCGGCTGCGGTTATCTCGACTTTCTGGTCGTCGAGTGGACCGACGGCCTCGTGCCCGTCGCGGAAAGTATCGCGGTGTTCGAGGCGCTCGTCGGAACGGGCGAAGTTCGTCACATGATCCTGGCGAACTTTCCCACCACGCGCGTGCTCGAAAGCATTTCGACGGCGCGCCGCGAGCCGCCGGCCATCGTCGGGATCCAAATCGACTGCGGCCCGACGCCGCGGCCGGCGCGCGAGGTCGGCTTGGAAAAACTCAGCGCCGATCATGACCTCGCGGTGATCGCGCGTCCCTCGTTCGTCGGCGCCGAGGCGGCCGGCGGCATCGCGCCCTCGCTGTTCACTTCTGTTCTCGCGAGTGCCCGCTCGATTGAGCGGCTTCGTGACGTGGTCGCCGCCACGAAATGTTGGTTCGCCGAGGACAACCCCGTCCCCGCCCGCCGAGGAAAAGCGCCCGGCATGGAACTCCCCCGCGTCTGAATCGCGGACAAAATCGACATAACCCCGGCCGGCCCACGCCGCGCCAAAACCCGCCTGAATCATGCATCATTACACTCTCGTCCAAGATTTCGTTGTTCTCCTTCTCGCCGCCGGGTTGGCCGGTCTGTTGTGCCGCCGCATCGGGCTGTCCGCGATCGTCGGATATCTCCTCGCGGGCGTCGTCATCGGCCCGTATTCTCCGCCTTTTTCGCTCATCACCGACACGGCCCACATCGAGCAGCTCTCGCACGTCGGCCTCGTGTTCCTGATGTTCGCGATCGGGCTCGAGCTAAGCCTTTCGAAACTCCGAAAGATGGGGCTGCCCATCATCATGGCCACGGTGATCGGCGCGGTCTTCATGTTCGCCTTCACCTTGCTGCTCGGGCGGGCCCTTGGCTGGACCCCGCTGCAGAGTTTGTTCGTCGCCGCGATGCTCATGGTTTCGAGCTCGGCCGTGATCGCCAAGATCATGGGCGAGCTGAAGCTCAACCATGACCGCGCGGCGCAGATGGCGCTCGCGATCACGATCGTCGAGGACGTCGTCGCCGTGATCATGCTCACGGTGCTCGCCACGCCGGGCGCGCAGAATTCGGTCGGGATCGGCCAGGTGCTGACAGGGCTGACGGCCTTCGTCGTGCTCTTCGTGTGCGTCGGTTTGTTGCTCCTGCCGCGCTTGCTGGGTTGGCTCGACATGCGCGCGGACACGGAGCTGCAAACGCTCGTCGTCGCGGGCGTGTTGTTCCTGTTGTCGCTGGTGGCCATCAAGGCCGGCTACTCGATCGCGCTCGGCGCATTCCTCTTCGGCGCGCTGATCGCGGAGATGCCGCAGAAGCACGCCATCGAGGAATCGTTCGGCGGCCTGCGAAATCTCTTCGGCAGCATCTTCTTCGTCTCGATCGGCATGATGATCGATCTGCGCATGCTCGCGGACATCTGGCTGCCGGTGCTCGCGCTCAGCCTCTTCTCGCTCGTGGTGCGCCCCATCGCCTGCGGCTTCGCGCTGATGCTCGTCGGCATCCCGCCGCGGCAGGCGCGTCGGGGCGGGCTCCTGCTCACGCCGCTCGGCGAGTTCACTTTCATCATCGCGCAGGCGGGCATCACGGCCGCGATCCTTCCGGCCTCGTTTTATCCGATGGCGGTCGGGCTTTCGGTGCTCACCGTGCTCGCCACGCCGATCATGAACCGTTTCGCGGAGCCGATCCTGCGCGGACTCGACGCGATCGAGCCGGCGCCGGTCACGCGTTTCATCGCGGCCTACCAGAGTTGGCTCCACCAGGTGCAGCAGCGGAAGGCCACGCCGATGGCGTGGAAGTTCATTCGCGGCCGGCTCGTGCAGGTCGCGGTGGAGATGCTGATCGTGGCGGGGCTGCTCATCTTCTCGCATCCACTGCTCGTGCGTATCGAGGGCGGCGTGATCGCGACCTGGCTGAGCGCCGACGTGCTGCGCATCGTCTATTGGTCCGCGCTCGGCGTCGTGGTGTTGATTCCGCTCTTCGCGGTGTGGCGCAATCTCGGCGCGCTCGCGATCATCGCGGCGGACGCGTGGCGTGTGCCATCGTTGTCCCCGCGCTTCGTTGAGGCGACCTTGAAAACCGCCGCCACGCTCGCGCTCGGAGCGTTTCTTTACGCGCTGTTCCCCGTCCGGCTCAGCCCCATCGGCTGGGCGATGCTCGGCGCGGCTGCGATCGCCGTCACGACGATCTTCTCGCGCAAGCTCATCTACTGGCACAGCACGTGGCAGAACTCGCTCAACGAGGTCTTGGCGGAGGACGGCTGCGCCGCCGCGGCGTCGGAAGACGGCGCCGACCGCGAGGCGCTGGCGCATCGGCTGGAGACTTGGAATCTGCAACTCCACGCTTGCACCGTTCCGCCTGCCGCCGCGTATGCCGGAAAAACGCTCGTCGAGCTGCAAATCCCGGCGCGTTTCGGCTGCTTCGTGGTCGAGGTCGAGCGCAACAAGTTTTCGATCCCGCAGCCCGGGCCCGACTTCGCCTGCTTCCCCGGCGACAAGCTGCTTCTGTTGGGACATGCGGTCGAGATCGGAAAAGCCGCCGAGTTTCTGGACGGCGCGGGGGCCGGGAACGGTGAACGGCCCGACTTCGACCGCGCCGTGCTCGAAGCTTTTGTGGTGCCGGAAAAAGGCCCGACGGGCCGGGAGCTCGGTGATCTCGAGATCGCTCGGCGCACCGGAGTTCGTTTGGTCGGCATAGCGCGCGACGAGGGGAAGATCCTCATGCCGCGGGCGAACGAGGTGCTGCGCCCCGGCGATCACGTGCTGGGCTTGGGCACGCTCGAGCAACTTCGGGCGTTCCGTTCGTGGCTGACCTCGAACCCGCGGCGAGCATGAGCGGAGCATCCCTTCGCTTCGTGTATTCGAGTCGCGCAGACTCGCACGGACCGCGTCCCGTCTGCCTGGGGGAGCGGTCGGCCCCGCGTCCTTGGGATGCCGGGCCGGCTGAGAACATCCTTCGACCCCGCGGCGATCCACCACCCGAAGAAAAACGAGTGACGCCGTCCTGCGCCCGCAAGCAGCGGTCGCGATTCAAACCTGATTAAAAAACGACACCGCAGGCCGGACCGGCCGAAATCATCATGAATTCCGAAAACAGACCCACCTTGAGTAACAACAACCTTCGCCGCATGCAGGCTTGGGCCAAAACAATCTATCCGGACGACTGGGAGGATCGTTGCGCGGTTGTCACCGAGTATTTGGCGCAGGCGAGCGAAGACCTCGTCGCAGCCCTGATCAAGCAGGGCTGGGCGGACGTGTTCACCGCCGCCGAACGCGACTGGCCCGAGGCCTTCGCCGGCTGGAAAGAGCAGCGGGCGGAAGACGCATCCTAGGCCTCCCGCGGCTTGTCCCTCGATTGGTCCCGTCTGCTCTTGGGCGGCGGGACTTTTTTTCCAGCAAGGGGTTCAGCGCCTTGGTGGATATCCACGCTCACGATTATTCGGGCGGGCCGAGAGCTGGTTTTGCTCGTTGGTGTGCGGGCCTCGTGCCGGCGCCAAGTGGCGGAGAGGGAGGGATTCGAACCCCCGGTAGGTTGCCCTACACACGCTTTCCAAGCGTGCGCATTAGACCACTCTGCCACCTCTCCGAGACTTGTTATCCCCTTATCCTTGGCCGCGAGGCCTTGGTCGGAGGACGAAGGGACAGAAAAGCGGAGCGAATTCGCCGAGGTCAACGGCGAAAATCGCCAGATTTCATGGGGCGCTTCCATCTGCCTTTTAGTCGCGATTAGCCCGGGAAATGCTGCTTGCGCGCGCACGGACGCGGCTGCTTCTTTCTCTCCTTTTACGACGACCACCCACGATCACCGCGCCTCGGCGCAACGCTCACACGACGATGGTAACTTCTAACACCGACCTGGCCTACAACACCAAGATCGAGGACACGCTCGTGGTCACCAAGGCCGACGCCGTCATCAACTGGCTGCGCAGCTCGTCGATCTGGCCGATGCCCATGGGCCTCGCCTGCTGCGGCATCGAGCTCATGGCCTCGGGCAACTCCCGTTTCGACATCGCCCGCTTCGGCGCCGAGGTCATGCGCTTTTCCCCTCGTCAGGCCGACTGCATGATCGTCGCCGGCACCGTCACCTACAAGATGGCCCCGCACGTCCGCCGCATCTACGACCAGATGGCCGAGCCGAAGTGGGTCATCGCCATGGGCGCCTGCGCCTCCTCCGGCGGCATGTATCGCAGCTATTCCACCCTCCAAGGCGTGGACCGCATCGTTCCCGTCGACGTTTACGTCAGCGGCTGCCCCCCGCGCCCCGAGGCCCTGCTCGACGCTCTCATCAAGATGCAGGAAAAAATCCGCCGCCAGCCCGCCGCCCAGGAGCTGCTCAAGACGGCCTGATCCGCGTCGCGTTAACGCCCCCGCCTCGATCCCACGCTTCGTTTAACTCGCCTCCCTTTTTCGCCCGACATGTCTACCGCGCTCGCCGAAGTGGTCTCCGCTCTCCAAGGCAAATTCGCCTCCGTCACCGCGCGCCCGAGCGGCGACCATCCCGCCGTCAACGTCGCGCTGGCCGACGCGGTCGCGCTGCTCCGCCACCTCCGTGACGAACGCGGCTACGACTTCCTCGTCGACGTGACCGGCATCGATTGGGACGTCGACGCCTCCCCGCGCTTCAGCGTCGTATGGCACCTGTTCTCCACCCGCGACCACGGCTACCTCCGTGTCGTCGCCGCCTGCGCCAGCGACACCGATCCCGTCGCCCCGACCGTCTCCGATATCTGGCCCGCCGCCAACTGGCACGAGCGCGAGACCTACGATCTCCTCGGCATCCGTTTCGAGAAGCACCCCGACCTGCGCCGCATCCTCATGTGGGAGGGCTATCCCTTCCATCCGCTGCGCAAGGACTTCCCTCTGGCCGGCGTCGACACGCCCTTGCCCGACCTCGAGGTCGGCGCGGTCACCAAGATGACCGCCCAGCCCGTGCCCATGGTTGGCGGCCCCTTCGTCGCCTCCGTCGGCGAGATGAACCTCACCGAGGCCGAGCCCCGCGCCAAGGACGAGAGCTGGGACGAGCGTAAGGAGAAACCGAATACGCTCTGAGGCCGCGCCGCCGAGAAACCGAAAACCTGCATCGCCACACTCCCTTTTCCGCCGTGCCCACCGAATACGCCTTCCCCGACAACGCCGCCAAGACCGCGGACGCCCCGGAGCTCGTCTCCGAGAAGATGTCGATCGCCATGGGGCCCTCGCACCCCTCGACCCACGGCGTGCTCCGCCTCCAGCTCGAGCTCGACGGCGAGATCGTGACCAAGTGCGACCCGATCCTCGGCTACCTCCACCGCGGCGACGAGAAGATCGCGGAGAACATGACCTACAACCAGTTCGTGCCCTACACGGACCGTTTGGACTACCTCGCCCCCCTGGCCAACAACGTCGCCTACGCCATCGCGGTTGAGAAGCTCGCCAACCTCCAGGTTCCCGCCCGCTGCCAGGCGATCCGCGTGATCATCTCCGAGATGGCGCGCGTGTCCTCGCACCTCCTCGGCCTCGGCGCCTTCGCCATGGATACGGGCGCGTGGACGGTGTTCATGTATCAGTTCACCGAGCGCGAGAAGCTCTACAAACTCTTCGAGGAGCTCACCGGCGCCCGCTTCACCACCAGCTACACGCGCATCGGCGGCGTCGCGCGCGACCTGCCCGAGGGCTGGACCGACCGCGTGCTGGCCTTCTGCGACCAGTTCCTGCCCATCCTCGACGAGATGCTCGAGATGCTGACCCGCAACAAGATCTTCACCGATCGCACGGTCGGCGTCGGCGTCATCTCCAAGGAAGACGCCATCGCCTACGGCCTCACCGGCCCCAACCTGCGCGGCTCCGGCGTCGCCCTCGATCTCCGCAAGGACAAGCCCTACTCCGGTTACGAACAATACGAGTTCGACGTCCCCGTCGGCTCCAAGGGCGACAGCTACGATCGCTACCTCTGCCGCGGCGAGGAGATGAAGCAATCCGTCCGCATCATCCGCCAGGCGATCAAGAACCTCCCCGGCGGCGCTTGGTATGCCGAGGACGCCCGCCGCATCTTCGCCCCGCGCAAAGACAAGGTGCTCACCTCCATGGAGGAGCTCATCAACAACTTCATGATTGTCACCGAGGGCCCGCAGATGCCGGCCGGCGAGGTCTACTTCGAGGCCGAAAACCCGAAGGGCGCGCTCGGCTTCTTCGTCGTCAGCAAGGGCGGCGGCGTGCCCTACCGCATGAAGATCCGCTCCCCCTCCTTCTGCAACCTGTCGATCCTCCCGAAGATCTGCACGGGCATCCTCCTCTCCGACGTCGTCGCCATCCTCGGCTCCTTCGACTTCGTGATGGGCGAGTGCGACCGTTAAACCCGCCGCGCCCGACCTTAAAAACACGACCGACGACCATGTCCGCGCCCGCCACCTCGCCCTCCGTGACTCTCAAGCCCGAAACCCACCAGCGTATCGACGAAGTCATTACGCACTACCCGGTCAAGCGCAGCGCCACGCTGCCGCTCCTGCACCTCATCCAGGAGGACGCCGGCTACATCTCCGAGGAGGCCATCCTCTGGATCGCGCAGAAGCTCGGGCTCCAGCCCATAAACGTCCTCGAGGTCGTGACCTTCTACCCGATGTTCCGCCGCGCGCCCATCGGCCGCCGCCACATCAAGGTCTGCCGCACCCTCTCCTGCGCCCTCATGGGCGGCTACAAGACCTGCGACACCTTCCAGCAGGAATTCAAGACGACCCTCGGCGCCACCTCCCCCGACGGCGAGGTCACGGTCGATTTCGTCGAGTGCCTCGCCTCCTGCGGCACCGCCCCGGTCGTCCTCATCGACGAGGTCCTCCACGAGAACGTCACCGTCGCCAAGGCCAAGGAGCTCTCCGCGCAAATCCGCGCCGAGGCCGCCGCCCGCAAGTGAGTGGTTCCGCACCCGCGAAATCATAAATCATAAATCGCAGATCATAAATTTCCCGATGCCCGCTCCCGCCCAGACCCGCGTCATCTTCAAGCACATCGACGAGCCCGGTTACACCAACGACATCGAGTGTTACCTGCGCCACGGCGGTTACGAGGTGTTGAAGAAGTCCGTGCAGCGCCCGCCCGCCGACCTCATCGAGGAAGTGAAGAAATCCGGCCTGCGCGGACGCGGCGGCGCCGGTTTCCCCTGCGGCGTGAAGTGGTCCCTTGTCGATCGCAAGTCCGGCAAGCCGATCTATCTCATCGTCAACGCCGACGAGTCCGAGCCTGGCACCTTCAAGGACCGCTACATCATGCACCAGGATCCGCACCAGCTGATCGAGGGCACGATGATCTCCTGCTTCGCGAACAACGTTAAGCAGGCCTACATCTACATCCGCGGCGAGATGCCCGAGGGTGCCCGCATCCTCGAAAAAGCCATCGCCGAGGCGCGCGCCAAGGGTTTCGTCGGCCAGAACATCCTCGGCACCAACTACAGCTGCGAGATCTATGTCCACCGTGGCGCCGGCGCCTACATCTGCGGCGAGGAAACCGGCCTCATCGAGTCTCTCGAAGGCAAACGTGCCAACCCGCGCATCAAGCCGCCCTACTTCCCCGCCGTCCTCGGTCTCTACCAGTGCCCGACGATCGTGAACAACGTGGAGACCATGTGCCACGTGAAGTATATCGCCGACATCGGCGGCGAGGCCTACGGCAAGACCGGCACGCCCGGCAACACCGGCACCCGTATCTTCTGCGTCTCCGGCCACGTCCAGCGCCCCGGCTACTACGAGTTTCCCGCCGGCACCATCACGATGGGCAGCTCCTCAACGAAGTCTGCGGCGGTCCGCTCCCCGGACGCACCTTCAAGGCCGTCATCCCCGGCGGCTCGTCCGCGAAAGTTCTCCGCTTCGGCGAACGCTACAAGGGCAAGCGCAAGGTCGGCGCCGACATGGTTGACTACGACTGGGGCGTCGAGGACGTCCCGATGGATTTCGATTCGCTCGCCATGATCGGCTCCATGGGCGGCTCCGGCGGCGTCATCGTCATGGACGACACCGTCAACATGGTCGAGGCCCTCGCCAACATCAACGCGTTCTACTCCCACGAGTCCTGCGGCCAGTGCACGCCCTGCCGCGAAGGCTCGCTCTGGATGAAGAAGATCAGCTCCCGCATGGTCCACGGCGAGGCCCGCAAGGAGGACGCCGCGCTCATCAAGGGCGTCGCCGACCAGATCCCCGGCCGCACCATCTGCGCCTTCGGCGAGGCCTGCTCGTGGCCGACCCAGAGCTTCCTCATCAAGTTCAAGGACGAGTTCGAAGGCTACGCCGAGGCCAAGAAGACCCTCCCCGCCGACCGCCTCCAACTCGTCTAAATAAAACCGCTAAAGCTCGCTAAATCCCGCTAACCAAACCGCCCGCTTCCGCTGCCTTTTTTAGCGTCCTTTAGCGCCATTTAGAGGTTTCCAAAATCTCCTCCTCTCTTCGCAATGACCGCCGCTGCCAAACCCGACCTCGTCACCGTCAACATCGACGGCGTGGACATCGCCGTGCCGAAGGGCACCAACGTCATCGAGGCCGCGAAGCTCCTCCAGAAGGACGTCCCGCACTACTGCTACCACCCCAAGCTCACGGTGGCCGGCAATTGCCGCATGTGCATGGTCGAGATGGGCATGCCCGCCGTCGATCCCGCGACCAAGCAGCCGGTCATGGACCCCGCCACCGGCAAGCAGAAGATCAACTGGATTCCCCGTCCCCAGATCGGTTGCGGCACCACCGTCGCCCCCGGCATGCACATCAAGACGTCCTCCCCGATGGTGAAGGACGCCCGCGAAGGCGTGATGGAGTTCCTCCTCATCAACCACCCGCTCGACTGCCCCATCTGCGACCAGGCCGGCGAGTGCAAACTCCAGGAGCAGGCCACCGGCTACGGCCGCGGCTACTCCCGCTACATCGAGGAGAAAAACGTAAAACCGAAGCGCACCCAGCTCGGGCCCCGCGTCACCCTGGACGACGAGCGCTGCATCCTCTGCTCCCGCTGCATCCGCTTCTCCAAGGAAATTGCGAAGGACGACGTCCTCGGCTTCGTTGACCGCGGCAGCTACTCGACCCTCACCTGCCACCCCGGCAAGAAGCTCGAGAACAACTACTCGCTCAACACGGTCGACATCTGCCCGGTCGGCGCCCTCACCAGCACCGACTTCCGTTTCAAGATGCGTGTCTGGTTCCTCAAGCAGACCAACACCATCGACATCGAGTCCTCCGTCGGCGTGAACGCCGTCGTCTGGTCGCGCGAAGGCGTCATTTACCGCCTCACCCCGCGCCGCAACGACGAGGTCAACGACACTTGGATGTCCGACTCCGGCCGCATGCTCTATAAGCAGGTCGCCGCCTCCGATCGCCTTACCACTGGCGTGAAAGTCGACGGCGCCGCCTCCTCGCTCGATGCCGCGGTCACCGCCGCCGCCGCACTCCTCAAGGCCGGCTCCGTCTCCGTCGTCGGCTCCGGCCGTGCCTCGGTTGAAGAGCAGTTCCTCCTCAAGCAGCTCGCCGCCGCCACCGGCGCCCAGGGACACCTCGTCGCCCGCACCGCCCAAGGCGACAAGCTCCTCATCTCTTCGGACCGCAATCCGAACGTCCGCGGCGCCCTCGTCACCGGCCTCATCTCCGCGCTCCCCGCCGCGCAACTCACCTCGCTCGCCGCCGACATCGACGCCGGCAAGATCAAGACCGTCCTCAGCCACGGCGAAGACCTCGTCGCCGCCGGTCTCACTGCCGCGCAGCTCGCCAAGGTCTCGATCATTTACCTCGGCACCCACGCCAACGCCACGAGCGCCGCCGCCAAGGTCCTCATCCCGACCCTGCACACCTTCGAGAAGGCCGGCACCTTCGTGAACCAGCAGTTCCGCATCCAGAGGTTTGCCGCCGCCGTTCCCGGCCCGGCCGGCTCGACCAACGACCTCGTCGTCCTCTCCAAGCTCGTCTCCGCCACCGGCGGCGTCGTGCTCGCGAGCGACGTCCACGGCCTCTGGTCCACGCTTGCCGCCTCGGTCCCCGCGCTCGCCGGCCTGTCTTACAAGAGCATCGCCGACACCGGCGTGGTCCTCGACTCGGCCTCTTGGTCCGGACTGCCCTTCGTCGAGGGCGAGACCCTGAAATACAAGCCCGCCGCCCCCGCGGTCGCCGCCTAAGTCCAACCATTGAACCACGGAGAACAAGGAGTTCACAGAGACCGATCCCAAGTAGCCGCAGCGCCTCCTCCCTCTTTCCTCCTCTCCGTGCCCTCTGTGGTTTAAAACCTCCGACCTCCGACTCTCCGTTTCCGACATGTTCGATTTCTACTTCGAGATTCCGCACTGGATCCGCCTGATCATCCAAGCCGCGGCCGTGATCTTCACGCTCTTCCCCATCGCCGCCGCCTGCTCGATGGCCGAGCGCAAGGTCGCCGCCTGGGTCCAGGACCGTCCCGGTCCCAACCGCACCATCGCGCCCATCCTCGCTTGGATTCCCGGCATCGGCTTCCTCCGCAAGCTCGGCGTCTTCCAACTCGCGGCCGACGGCGGCAAGTTCATGTTCAAGGAAGACGTGGTCCCCGGCCACGTGAACAAAGCCTACTTCATCGCCGCGCCCATCCTCGCGGTCATCCCGGCCCTCACCACGATCGCCTTCATCCCCTTCGGCGCCTACCTCGACGCCGCCGGCAAGGTCGTCCCGCTCATCCTCGCCAACGTCGACGTCGGCCTCCTCGCCGTCTTCGCGATCTCCTCGCTCAGCGTCTACTCCGTCATCCTCGCCGGCTGGGCCTCCAACTCGAAGTATCCCTTCCTCGGCAGCGTCCGCGCCTCCGCACAGCTCATTTCCTACGAGCTTTCGATGACGCTCTCCGTCCTGCCCGTGTTCCTCTGGATCAACGGTCCCCTCGCCGGCGAAGCCGCCGGTAGCTTCCACGGCACGCTCGGCCTCGCCCGCGCGGTCGAGTTCCAGAGCGGTTCTTGGGGTGGAATCATGAGCCCCGGTTGGGGTGGCGTTTGGTTCGCCTTCCTTATGCCGGTCTCCGCCTTCGTCTACCTCGTCGCCCTCTTCGCCGAGACCAACCGCGCGCCCTTCGACACCGTCGAATCCGAGGCCGACCTCGTGAACAGCTTCGCCTCCGAATACGGCGCCTTCAAGTGGTCGCTCTTCTACGTCGCCGAATACTGCCACATGATCGTCGGCTCCGCGATCTTCATGCTCCTTTTCGGCGGTGGCTGGAACCCGCTCCCTTGGCTCTCGCTCGCGAAATTCGCCTCGATCATCGGCGTCGGCCACCTGCCTCTCGTCACCGGCCTCCTCGGCATCGGCATCTTCGTCGGCAAGGTTCTCGCGATGATCTTCTTCTTCATGTGGGTGCGCTGGACCCTCCCGCGCTTCCGCTACGACCAAGTCATGAAGATCGGCTGGCAGAAGCTCCTGCCGCTTTCGATCGCCAACCTGATCTTCTACGCCGTGGCGACCGCCCTGCTGACCAAGTAAACCTTCGACCCTCTCCGCCCAATGGCCGTCATCCCTGTCGAACGCAAACCGCTCAGCTTCGCCGAGCGCACCTACCTGCCGCAAATCGCGGCCGGGTTGAAGACCACGCTGCGTCACCTCTTCCGCAAGCCCATCACGCTCGAGTATCCGGAGGTTCGCCCCGAGATTCCGAAGGGCTACCGCGGTGCGCCCACGCTCGTCTTCGATCCCAACGGCCGCGAGAAGTGCGTCTCCTGCCAGCTCTGCGAATTCGTCTGCCCGCCCAAGGCCATCCGCATCACGCCCGGCGAGATCCCGAACGACGATCCCAACGCCCACGTCGAGAAGCGCCCGAAGGAGTTCGAGATCGACATGCTCCGCTGCATCTACTGCGGCATGTGCCAGGAAGTCTGCCCCGAGGAGGCGATCTGGCTGCAAAACACGTATTCGATCTCCGGTTACACTCGCGACGACTTTAAGCACAACAAGGCCAAGCTCTACGAGATGGGCGGCACGCTCCCCGATGCCCACTTCAAGTGGGACAAGAAAAAAGCCGCCGAGCAGGCCGCCGCCCACGGCGGCCACCACTAAGCCGCCGATTCGATCTTCGTCACAGAGCCCACAGAGCGCAGCCCACGGAGAACACAGAGTTCAAACCTCAGATTTTTTAGAAACCAAGCCACCTTCGCCTATCATCCGCCGCCTACTCGCAGACCTCCGTGAACTCTGTATCCGAGCTCTGTGACCTCTGTGGCTCAAAAATCTCCGCTTCCGACTTCTCAGCCAATGTCCGACGTCCTCTTTCACATCTTCGCCATCCTCACCGTGGCCTGCGCCCTCGGCGTGGTGTTCAACAAGAATGCCGTCAACTCGGCGCTCTGCTTCCTCCTGAGCCTCGTCGGCGTGGCCGGCCTCTTCGTCCTCCTCGACGCCTTCCTCTTGGCCGTGCTGATGGTGCTCGTCTACGCCGGCGCGGTCGTCGCGCTATTCCTCTTCATCATCATGCTGCTCGATATGCAGGGCGGCGACCGAAAGAAGTTCACCAAGTCGACCATCCTTTCCGCCACCGTCGCGGGCGGCCTCCTCGTCACCGGCCTCGTTTCCTTCGCCCGCAATGGCCAGGTCTCCGTCGCCGATAATGTCCCCGTCGTCGGCAACAGCCTCCGCGCCTACGCCGAGCAGCTCTTCACCGTCTATCTCCTGCCGGTGCAGATCGTCGGTTTCCTTCTCCTCATCGCGATGCTGGGCGTGATCGTCCTCAGCAAGAAGTTCGATAACACCGCCGCGGAGGACGCCAAATGAGCCTCGTCGCCGCCTCCCTTTCCGCCATGTCCGCCCTTCCGCTCGCCGCCCTCACCGGGCCCTTCGAAGTCTCGCTGCATTCCTATCTCTACCTGAGCGCGGTGATCTTCGCCATCGGCTTCCTCGGCGTGCTCCTGCGGAAGAACACCTTGGTGATCTACATGTGCCTCGAGCTCATGCTCGTCGCCAGCACCGTGGCCCTCGTCGCCTTCTCGCGCTACAACGGCGTGCTCGATGGCAACGTCTTCGTCTTCTTCATCCTGACGGTCGCCGCCGCCGAGGTCGCGGTCGGCCTCGCCATCATCGTCGCCCTCTTCCGCCGCCGCCAGACCGTGCAGGTCGAAGAGCTCAACGCGCTCAAGAACTGAGCCCCGCGCCGCGCATCCCCTTCCGCCATTAGTGCCCATTAGCGTTCATTAGTGGTTTAACACTTCCGACCAGCTCCGCCTCCGATGTTCCAGAATCCGACCCAGATCGCCCAACTCGTGCTTCTGCTGCCGCTCGCCTCGGCCGCGATCATCGCGCTCGTGCTACGCCGCCAGGGCAACGTCGCCGCGCTGGTCTCGACCTTCACGGCTGCGCTCGTCGCCGCCGGCGGTCTCACGCTCGCGCTCGGCGGACACCGTTTCGACGCCTCCGCCGAGTGGCTCGTCCTCGGCGACTTTAAGCTCTCCCTCGGCTTCAAATTCGACGACCTCTCCGCGCTGATGCTCTCGATCGTTGGCGTGGTCGGCCTCTGCGTGCACGTCTTCTCGCTCGGCTACATGCACGACGATTCCGCGAAGGCCCGCTACTTCGGCGGCCTTTCGATCTTCATGTTCTCCATGCTCGGCATCGTCTTCGCCGACAATCTGTTCATGATGTTTATCTTTTGGGAGCTCGTCGGCTTCAGCTCCTACGTCCTGATCAATCACTTCCACTTCAAGCCCAGCGCCGCCGCCGCCTCGAAAAAGGCCTTCATCGCCAACCGCGTCGGCGACTTCGGCTACCTCCTCGGCATCATCGCCTGCTGGGCCGCCTACGGCACGGTCAACCTCGCCGAGATCGCCGCGCTCCAGACTCCCGTCGCCGGCGCGCTCGCCACCGGCATTCCGCTCCTCCTTTTCTGCGGCGCCGTCGGCAAGTCCGCGCAAATGCCCCTCCACGTCTGGCTTCCCGACGCGATGGAAGGCCCCACGCCCGTCTCCGCGCTCATCCACGCCGCCACGATGGTCGCCGCCGGTATCTTCATGCTCTGCCGCATCGAGCCCCTCTTCGCTCTCGCTCCATCCGCCTTCAACGTCGTCATGTGGGTCGGCGCCGCCACCGCGCTCTACGCCGCCCTCTGCGCCATCACCCAGAGCGATATCAAGAAGGTCTTGGCCTACTCCACGCTCTCGCAGCTCGGCTACATGGTCGCCGCGTTCGGCCTCGGTTCGCTGAAGGTCGCCCAGGGTCACGGCGAAGGTGTCGAGACGCACGAAGTCGTCCTCGCCGCCGGCGTCGGCGCCGCGATGTTCCACCTCACCACCCACGCCTTCTTCAAGGCCCTCATGTTCCTCGGCTCCGGCTCCGTCATCCACGGCTGCCACCACGAGCAGGACATTTTTAAGATGGGCGGGCTCTCCAAGAAAATGCCCCTCACCTTCGTGACCTTCACCCTCGGCGTGCTCGCCATCATCGGATGCCCCGGCCTCGCCGGCTTTTTCTCCAAGGACGCGATCCTCTACCTCGCGATGGAGAACAGCACCCCGGTCTTCGCCATCCTCTGCCTCACCGCCATCCTCACCGCCTTCTACATGGTCCGCATGTGGAAACTCGTCTTCCTCGGCGCGCCCCGCACCGAAGACGCTTCCCACGCCCACGAAGGCGGCATCAGCATGACGCTCCCGCTGATCGTCCTTGCCATCCTCTCCGTGATCGGCGGCTACGAAGCCATCTACGGCGGACACTTCGACGGCGTGTTCGACCAGATCGCGCACCCGCACGGCGGCGACCACACCACCATCCTCGCCGTCTCGCTCGCCGTCATGGTGATCGGCGCCGGCGCCGCCTTCTTCTTCTACAAGCCCGCCGCGCAGGACACGCTCCAAACCAAGGCCCCCGGCGCCTTCGCCGGTCTCGCCGGGGTGCAAAAATTCGTCGACGCCGTCTACGACACCTACGTCGCCAAGATCCAGCAGCGTTTCGCTCTCCTCCTGAATGGCATCGATTTCATGCTGATCTCCGGCGCCATCATCCGCGGCATCGTCGCCGGCGGCACCGGCCTCGTCGGCCTCGCCACCCGCGCGCTGCACACCGGCAGCCTGCACGCCTACGTCTACTGGTTCCTCGGCGGAGCGGTTTTCCTCTGGTTCCTCGCCACCCGCTAAGCCCGGACCGCTGACCACCGCGCAACGTTTTCCGACCTTCGACTTCCGCTCCCTTTCCGCCGTGCCCGACTACCTTCTCCTTTCCATCGCTGCGCCTCTCGTCGCCGCGCTCCTTCTTCTGGCTCCCGCTCCGCTCGGCGTCCGCAAGCTCATCGCCGGCCTCGGCTTCGCCATTCCGGCCGCCATCGCGCTCTACCTGTGGAGCCAGTTCAACTCGGTGGAAGGCTTCTCCTACCAATTTGCGAACGACTACGACACAGGCTTGGCGAAGACCTTCGGCATCAGCCTGAAGCTCGGTCTCAACGGCATCGCGCTTCCCCTCTACGTTCTCGCCGGCCTCGTCGGTTTCGCCGCCGGTCTCTACGCCCTCCAATCCAAGGCCGAGCGCCCTGCGCTCTACTGGGGCCTGCTTCTCGTCATGCAAGGCGGCCTCATGGGCGTCTTCGCGAGCCGCGATTTGTTCTTCTTCTACTTCTTCCACGAGTTCGCGCTCATCGCTTCCTTCATCATGATCGGCGTCTGGGGCGGACGTGATCGCGGCTACGCCGCCATGAAGCTGACCATTTACCTCACGCTCGGCGCGATGTTGTCCCTCATCGGCTTGATCGCCCTCTACCATCAGAGCGGCGCGGAGTCCTTCGACTTCCAGACGCTTCGCATGGAGATCATGCACGACACGATCAACGCCAGCCAGCAGAAGACCATCTTCGGCCTACTCCTCTTTGGTTTCGGCATCCTCGTTTCGCTCTTTCCCTTCCACACCTGGGCTCCTCTCGGCTACGGCGCCACTCCCAGCTCGGCCGCCATGCTTCACGCCGGCGTCCTGAAAAAGTTCGGACTCTACGGCCTGCTCCAATTCGCCGTTCCGCTCCTGCCTCAGGGCGCCGCGCAATGGGCCGGCTGGATCGCCCTCCTCGCCGTCGGCGGCAACGTCCTCTACATCGGTTTCGTCACCATCGCCCAGCGCGACCTGAAGCAGATGATCGGTTACAGCTCCGTGATGCACATGGGCTATGCCTTCCTCGGCATCGCGACCATGAACTCCATCGGCGTCGGCGGCGTGGTCCTCATGATGGTCGCCCACGGCCTCTCCGTCGCGCTCCTCTTCCTGCTCTCGACCAGCGTATATCACCGCACCCAGACCTTCGACATGGATGACATGGGCGGCCTCGCGCAAAAGACGCCTGTCCTCGCCGCCTTTTTCGTCGCCGCCACCATGGCCAGCATCGGCCTCCCCGGCCTCGCCAACTTCTGGGGCGAACTCGCGATCTTCGTCGGCGCTTGGAAATTCTCCGCCGCCTACACCGCGCTCGCCGTCGCCGGCGTGGTCATCTCCGCGATCTACGGTCTCCGCGCCGCCGCCAAGGTCTTCTTCGGCGAGGTTTCCCCCGCCTTCGCCAAGGTCGCCGCCGAGAAAGCTCCGATCGATCTCACCTGGGGCGAAAAGATCCCCGCGCTCATCCTCCTCGTCGCGCTCTTCTTCGTCGGTTTCTGGCCCAAGAGCCTCTCCGAACCGGTCAACAGCGCCCTCACGGCCATCTCCGTCTACGCTCGGAAGTAGGCCATAGAGTTCACAGAGCGCAGCCCACAGAGAACACAGAGTTCCAATCCTTCAGCAACCAAGAGCTAAAATCGCAAACCACATATTCGATCACATCCGGCTCTCCGTGACCTCCGTGTCCGAGCTCTGTGTTCTCTGTGGCTAAAAATTTCCGGCAATGACTACCGAACAAGCCTTAGCCCTCAAAGCCGCCGCCGCGGACAACCTCTGGGCGAACATCCAGCCCGAGATCTCGCTCGGCGTCCTCGCGCTGCTGCTCCTCGTGCTGGAGATCATCCTCCCGAAGAAAAAGCACACCCTCATCCCCACGCTCTCCATCGTGGGCCAGCTCGGTCTGCTCGTCGGCCTCTTCTGCAATTTTCTTCCGACCTACGCCGCCGAGCAGAAGCTCTCTTTCAACGGACTTCTCCAGCATTCCGCGAACGGTCAGTATCTCCGAGCCTTCTTCCTTGGCAGCTCCATTCTCGTTTCGCTGCTCGGCGTCGTCGCCCTCGCGAAGCAAAAGCTCCCGAAGATCGAGTTCTTCCATATCGTGCTCGTCGTCACTGCGGCGATGATGCTCCTCGCGCAGTCGGCCAACTTCCTCCTCCTCTTCGTCGCGCTCGAGACCGTCACGGTCGGCTTCTACATCCTCGTCAGCTACACGCGCACCAACCCCCTCTCGCTCGAGGCCGGCCTCAAATACCTCGTCACCGGCGCGCTCAGCTCCGGCATGCTGCTCTTCGGCATCGTCCTCCTCTACGGCGCCGTCGGCAATCCCGCCGAGATCGCGTCCTCGAAGAACCCGATGAGCTACGACGCCGTGCGCGTCTTCCTAGCGGCCAATGAGGGCAACTTCCTCGCCTCCGTCGGCATCGTCCTCGTGCTCGCCGGCGTCGCCTTCAAGATCGGCGCCGTTCCCTTCCAGATCTGGATTCCCGACGTCTATCAAGGTGCTCCGACTCCCGTCACCGCCTTCCTCGCCGTCGCCTCCAAGACCGCCGGCTTCGCCGTTCTCCTCCCGCTCGTCGGCGTGTTTTCGCCCTACGCCACCCTCGTCACCAGCGTGCTCGGCATCATGGCCGGCGCGACCATCCTCTTCGGCAACCTCGCCGCGCTTACCCAGCACAACGTGAAGCGCCTCATCGGCCTCTCCGGCGTATCGCACGCCGGCTACCTGCTCATCGGCGCCGTTGCCGCGCTCACCGTGCCCTCCGCCGTCGGCGCGATCTGGTTTTACCTCTTCGCCTATCTGCTCGGCTCCTTCGCCGTGTTCGGCGTCATGACCCACGTCGCCGGCGACAACGACGCCGACCAGGACCTCGACCACTACGCCGATTTCGCGAAGAAGCGTCCCTACCTCGCCGGCGTGCTCGCCATCGGACTCGGCTCGCTCGCGGGCATCCCGCCGCTCGCCGGATTCATGGGTAAGCTCATGGTCTTCATCGCCGCCTACAAAGCAGGTCTCTTCTGCCTCCTCGGCATCGCCATCGTAGGCGTCGTCATCTCGATCTACTACTACTTCGGCTGGATCAAGGTCGCCTACTTCAGCACCTGGCGCCCTCCGCTCCCCGCCGGCGAAACCGAGCCCGC